>CANROH010000029.1 GCA_947632185.1 uncultured Clostridia bacterium | reverse complement strand
AAGGAATTGAGAAAAAAGAAGAAAACTTTGCTGAAGAAGTTATGAAACAATTAAAATAATACGTAAAATTAATTTATTATAAAAAATACTATAATGTAAAGACAAAATTAGCAATATATTTTATATAAAAAATGTATTGCTAATTTTTTTTATTTTGATAAAATAATTATATATTATAAAACTTTGTAGATTTTATTATATAAAAATTAAGCGGGAGAGAAAAAAATGAAATTAAATAAAAAAATAATTTTAATGTTTTTATTATTTTTCGTATTCATATTATTGCTTAACGTACGTTCATATGCTGGAACTCAAAATTGGGATTCTCTTAATTTTAATGTATATGTAAATTCTGATGGTAGTATGGATGTAGAAGAAACATGGAATATAAAGATTAGTAATACTAATACTCTATTTAAAACATTTGATATGGATAGTTCTAAATATTCTGGAATTACTAATGTACAAGTGGCTAAAATTGATAATGGTGTTGAAATACCTTTAACAAGAATTTATCAAGAACAATATCATGTAGATTCAGGATGTTATTATGCATTGCCAATTGATAGTTCTACATTTGAAATTGCATGGTATGTAGGATTAGATAATTCAACTGATACAAGGACATATAAAGTTTATTATACTATTGAAGATGCAATTAAAATATATAATGATTGTACAGAATTATATTGGATGTTTTTAGGTAAAGATAATGCAATTCCTGGAAAAAATATTACAGGTACTATTAGATTACCAGAAAATGTAAGTGATATAGAAAAACTTAGAGTATGGGCTCATGGAGATTTAACTGGAACAATTGAAAGAACATCTACAAATTTAGTTACCTTTTCTATACCATCATTGTCTGCAGGAGATATGATAGAAGTTAGAGTTGTTACTGAGGAAAATATTTATGATTATTCTACAAACATATATAATGAAAATATGTTAAATTCAATAATAACTGAAGAAACTCAATGGGCAGAAAATGCAAATAAAGTTAGAGGAATAATGAAAGGTGCTTTTTCTATAATTATTGCTATAAATGCGATAGGAATAATAATTGCAATTTTTAAAGTAATAAAATATAAAAAAGAAGGAGAACAATTAAAGGAAGAATATGGCTATCCTAAATATACAATAGATTATTTTAGAGACATTCCTAATGAAAATAATGCTACTCCTGCTAGAGCTTCATATTTATATAAATTTTCCAATAATACAGCAAATCTAGAAAAGGAAATGCCAAAAATTTTCGCAGCAACAATGTTAGATTTATGTTTAAAAGGACTAATTGAATTTGAACCTATTGATGAGAAAAATGTAAATATTTTATTAAAAGAAGATAATTTTAAGAAATCATTAGATTTACCAGAAGACGAAAATATAATATTTAAAATTCTTGTAAAAGCTATCGGTTCTGAAAATGGAAGTATAACAACTGAGAAATTTGCAAAATATGCTAAAAGTCATTATGATACTATGTATGGAAAAATTAAAAAAATAAATGATTCTGTAATAGATTATCATAAATCATGCTTAAATATTGAGGAAAAAAGAAGCGAAGCTATAAAAAAATGGAAAAAGAAAACTAATTTTTATGTAATTATACTAATAGTTTTATTCTTTTTATCACCTTTAATGATGTTTTTATTAGGTATATATATTTCGCTTATAGTTTGTGCAATTGCTGCATATTCTAATACTAAGAAAATTTCAATTCTTTCTGAAAGAGGAAATATAGAAAAAGAAGAATGGCTTGCTTTAGAAAGGTATATGAATGATTATTCTTTATTGAAAGAAAAATTGGTACCAGATGTAGTTTTATGGGAAAAATTTTTAGTATATGCAACGACATTTGGAATTTCAAAGAAAGTTATAAAACAGTTAAAAATAGTACATCCAGAAATGTTTGCTAATGCAGATGTAGAATCAGGCGTTTTAAGATATGGTTATTGGAATTTGATTGTTAATTCTAATTATGGTGAAAATTATTTTGAAAGTTTTAGTAATAATTTAGGAAAAATTTATAGTAATGCTATAAATTCTTATAACATAGCAAATTCACATAGTAGTAGTGGAAGCCGGAGGCGGAGGTGGATTTTCTGGCGGAGGCGGAGGCCGGAGGTGGCGGAGGCCGGAGCTGGTGGACGTTAAAAGCTTACATGAAAAATTCACAATTAAATATTGTAAAAATTGTTGATTTTTATAAAAAGATGTAGTAGAATTCTTTATAATGTAAATAAAGTATAAATTAAAGTTAATTTGTAAGAAGGAGAAAATGATGTTTGAGTTTGAGGATCAAAACAAATTAAAAGCTAAAAATATTTCTACTACTATTTATAAAAATAGTCTTATTTACATTTTTAAATTCAAATCTAATAATATTTATTATAAAAACACTAATTAACACTAATTTAATTAGTGTTTTTTTTTAAGAGAAAGGAATTAAAATGGTAGGGTATTTAGTACTAGAAAATGGCGAAATTTTTGAAGGAGAAAGAATAGGAGTTAATAAGGATACTGCTTGCGAAGTTGTTTTTAATACTGGTATGGCTGGCTATTTAGAGACATTTACAGATCCGTCATATGCTGGTCAAGGTATTGTAATGACATATCCATTAATTGGAAATTATGGTGTTATACCAGAAGATTATGAATCTGATGGGGTATGGGCAAAAGCAATTTTTATCCATAAAATGGCAGAATTTGAAAGCAATTTTAGAACAAAATTTAATCTTGAAAAATTTTTAAGAGATTTTAAAATTCCTGGATTAACAAATGTAAATACAAGAAAGTTGACTAAAATGTTAAGAGATGCTGGAACAATGAAAGGGTATCTTACTTCAAATATAAGTGATATTGATGATATTATGGAAAAGATAAAAGGGTATGAAGTTGGAAATGTTGTAGAAAAAGTGACATCAAATTCAGTAAGAGTATATGGTAGAGGAAAACCAAAGAAGGTCGCTTTAATGGATTATGGATTTAAACATAATATTGTAAATTCATTGTTAAAGAGAGGAGTTGAAGTTACTGTATACCCAGCAAACACACAGGCCGAGAAAATAATACTTTCTAAGCCTGATGGAATAATGCTTTCTAATGGACCAGGAGATCCCGAAAAGTGTGAATTACAAATAAAAAATGTAAAAAAATTATATAATACTGACATTCCTATTTTAGCAATTTGTTTAGGACATCAGCTTATGGGACTTGCAACTGGTGCTAAAACTGCTAAATTAAAATATGGACATAGAGGTCCAAATCATCCAGTAAAGGATTTAAAAAATGATAGAGTTTATATAACTTCTCAAAATCATGGATATTATATTTTGGAAGAAAGCATAAATAAACAAATTGCTGAGGTTTCTCATATTAATTTAAATGATGGAACAGTAGAGGGATTAAGATATAAAAATAAAAAAATATTTACTGTACAATTCCATCCAGAGGCATGTCCTGGACCAGAGGATACAGGATATATTTTTGATGAATTCGTAAACTCACTATAGGTGTAAAAAATATATATAAGTTAGATTGAAAATCCATAAATAAAATTAATAATAAAAGGAGAATATGAAATGCCAAAAAATAAATCAATAAAAAAAGTTTTAGTTATAGGTTCAGGTCCTATTGTTATAGGCCAGGCGGCAGAATTTGATTATGCGGGAACACAGGCTTGTAGAGAATTAAAAAAGGAAGGGGTAGAAGTTGTTTTAATTAATTCAAATCCTGCTACTATAATGACTGATAAACATATGGCTGATAGAATTTACATAGAACCACTTACAGTAGAAACTATAAAGAAAATAATAAATATTGAAAAACCTGATAGTATACTTCCAAATTTAGGCGGACAAACAGGTCTTAATTTAGCTATGGAACTTGCTGAATCAGGCTTTTTGAAAGAAAAAAATGTAAGATTATTAGGTACTGGCGTGGACGGAATTAGAAATGCAGAAGATAGACAATGCTTTAAGGACATGATGCAATCAATAAATGAGCCATGTATTGCAAGTAAAGTTGTACATAGTGTTGAAGATGCTGTTGAATTTACAAAAGAAATTGGATTACCAGTTATAATTAGACCAGCTTATACTTTAGGTGGTACTGGTGGAGGTATTGCATATAATATGAGAGAGCTTGAAGAGATTGCTGCATCTGGTATTAGGATGTCTAGAATAGGCGAAATATTAGTTGAAAAATGTATAACTGGATGGAAAGAAATAGAATATGAAGTAATGAGAGATAGTAAAGGTAACTGTATTACTATTTGTAATATGGAAAATATAGATCCAGTTGGGGTTCATACAGGAGATAGTATTGTTGTTGCTCCTTCTCAAACATTATCTGATAAAGAATATCAATTACTTAGAACTTCAGCAATAAAAATAATATCAGCATTAAAAATAGAAGGTGGTTGCAATGTTCAGTTTGCATTACATCCTGATAGTTTTCAATATGCAGTAATTGAAGTTAATCCAAGAGTAAGTCGTTCTTCTGCCTTGGCATCAAAAGCTACAGGTTATCCAATTGCTAAAGTTGCAACTAAAATTGCTCTTGGATATACATTAGATGAAATAAAAAATGAAGTAACACAGAAAACTTATGCATGTTTTGAACCTGTTTTAGATTATGTTGTAGTAAAAATTCCTAAATGGCCATTTAAAAAATTTCTTACTGCTACTAGAACTCTTGGCACTCAGATGAAAGCTACCGGAGAGGTAATGGCAATAGCTCCAAACTTAGAAGCTGCTCTTATGAAGGCTGTTCGCTCATTAGAAGAAAATGTAGAATATTTAAAATTAGATAAATTAAAAAAATTAACAAAAAAAGAGTTAGAAGAAAAATTAAAATGTGTTGATAATGAAAGAATATTTACTATTGCAGAGGCAATAAGAAAAGAGATATCTGTTGATAGAATACATGAGATAACCACGATTGATAAGTTTTTTATTGGAATTATATATAGTTTAGTAAGAATGGAAAGAGAATTGGAATTAAACCAGATGAATTCAAAAATGCTAGAGAAAGCTAAAAAACTTGGATTTACAGATAAGGTTATTTCTAAAATTTCTGGAAAATCAGAACAAGAAATTAAACAGTTAAGAATTAAAAATAATATTGTTGCAAATTTTAAAATGGTTGATACTTGTGCTGCAGAATTTGAAGCTAAAACACCATATTATTATTCTAGTTATGAAGATGAAAATGAAGTAAAACAAACGGAAAAGAAAAAAATTATGGTTTTAGGTTCTGGACCAATAAGAATTGGGCAAGGAATAGAATTTGATTATTGTAGTGTTCATGGAGTTTGGGCATTAAAAAAACAGGGGTATGAGACAATAATTGTAAATAATAATCCAGAAACAGTTAGTACAGATTTTGATATTGCAGATAAATTATATTTTGAACCACTTACACCAGAAGATGTAGAAAACATTGTAAATGTAGAAAAGCCTTATGGAGCAATAGTTCAATTTGGTGGGCAAACAGCCATAAAATTAACAAAAGCTTTATCTGATATGGGAGTTAAAATTATGGGAACAAAGGCAGTTGATATGGATAGAGCTGAAGATAGAAAGGAATTTGATGAAGCACTTAATAATTGTGGAATTTTAAGACCAAAAGGAGGTACAATTTATACTGTAAAAGAGGCAAAAAAGGTTGCAAATGATTTAGGATATCCTGTTTTAGTTAGACCATCTTATGTTTTAGGTGGACAAGGAATGGCAATAGCTTATGATGATCAAGAAATAGAAGAATATGTTAATGAAATAAATACAGTAGCTCAAGAACATCCTATTCTTATTGATAAATATATTTTAGGTAGAGAAGTTGAAGTGGATGCTATTTGTGATGGTACAGATATTTTAATTCCAGGAATTATGGAACATTTGGAAAGAGCTGGGGTTCACTCTGGTGATAGCATTTCGGTTTATCCAACGCAAAATGTAGAAAAACAACATGAACAAAAAATTATCGAATATACAGAAAAAATTGCTAAAGAACTTAATATAATAGGAATTTTAAATATTCAGTTTATTATAAGTAAAGGACAAGTTTATATTATTGAAGTAAATCCTCGTTCAAGTAGAACAGTTCCATATATTAGTAAAGTTACAAATTTACCGATGATTGATATTGCTACAAAGGTAATTTTAGGACAAAAGTTAAGAAATCTTGGATATGGAACAGGATTATATAAAAAAAGCGAATATATATGTGTAAAAATGCCTGTTTTCTCATTTGAAAAAATAAAAAATGCGGATACAAGTTTAGGACCTGAAATGAAATCAACAGGAGAAGTTTTAGGAGTAGCTAAAAAGTTTGAAGATGCTGTCCTTAAAGCTTTTATAGGAAGCGGAGTTAATGTTGCAAAAAAGGGCTCTATTTTAATAACAGTCAGAGATAAAGATAAAGAAGAAATGCTTCCTATAGCAAAGAAGTTTAAAGAAAGAGGATTTATTATTTATGCAACTTCAGGAACAGCTAAATTTTTAGCAGAACATAATGTTAAGTCTATTGTTGTTGAAAAAATATGGGAAGGAAAAAATAGTATTATAGATTTAATAGAATCAGGAAAAATTAATTTTGTTATAAATACTCCTACGAAAGGAAAACAATCAAATAGAGATGGATTTAGAATTAGGAGAATCGCTGTTGAATGTAAAATTCCTTGTTTTACATCACTAGATACTGTAAATGCTTTATATAAAGCAATTGAAGATAATACTGATGAAAGTAATCTAACACCAGTTGATATAACGAAAATATAGATTTTAATATAAATTAAGTTTATTTGAAAATTAGTATTGACAATAAATAAATCAAAAGATATAATTGTGCTATCACAAGTAGTACAATTATATCTTTTATTATACTTTTTTAGAAGGAGGTTATATATGATAAAAATTAGCAATTTAAGTAAAACATTTGGAAAGAAAAAAGTTTTAGATAATTTAAATTGTAATATTCAAACTAATTCAATATATGGTTTGATAGGTGCAAATGGTGCTGGAAAATCTACTTTACTTAGAATTTTAAATGATATTTACAAAAAAGACAGCGGAAGTATTGAGATTGATGGAGTAGAAGTAGAGGATAATGAAGAATTAAAGCAAAATTTAGTTTTTATTCCAGATGATTTATTTTTCTTCCCAAGCTATACTATTTTAGATATGGGAAAATTTTATCAATCAATGTATAAAAATTTTGATATGGAATATTTTAAACAATTAATTAAAATGCTTAAATTAGATTTAAACGAAAAAATACAAAATTTCTCAAAAGGTATGAAAAGACAAACAGCTTTAATTTGCGCTATAGCCACAAATGCAAGCTATATGTTTTTTGATGAAACATTTGATGGATTAGATCCAGTTATTAGAAATATTATGAAAAAGATACTTATAAATCAAATGGAGAAAAAAGATACCACTATAATAATGACAAGTCATAATTTAAGAGAATTAGAAGATATATGTGATAATTTAGGACTGTTATATAAAGGTGGAATTTTATTTGAAAGTGATATTAATTCTTTAAAAACTAATATGTTTAAAATACAAATTTCTTTAAAAGAAGATTTTGGAAAAGATCAATTTTCTGAGTTAGATATAATGAACTATAAAAAAATTGGAAGTATAGCAACGATAATTGCAAAAGGCGATAGGGAAAAAGCAGAAGAATCTTTAAAAAGAATGAATCCAGTAATTTTAGACTTTTTACCTTTAACATTAGAAGAAGTATTTATTTATGAAATGGAGGTACTAGGTTATGAATTTAATCAAGTCATTTAATTTTAATTATTTAAAAGAAAATATAAAAAAATCTGCTGGACTCATTATTTTATTGTCATTGATTGTACCAGTTTTTACATTATTAGTTGTAATTTTAGGAATTAATAATCCTGAACGCGTTATTGTAACAGATAAATCACCTTTATTAATAATCAATTTTATTGGAATGTATATTGTACCAGTGCTAATTTCATTTGTGTTATTTGGTTATATTTATAAGAAAAATAGTGTTGATTTTATAAATTCAAAACCAATAAATAGAAAAACAATTTTTATAACTAATACAATTGGTGGTATTTTATTAATTACAATTATTCAACTTATTACAGCAATTATATTACTTGTTTGTGATTTAATACTTCCAAAAGTCATAATATTTCCTGAAATGATATTTGATATATTTGTTATGATGTGGGTTTCTTATGTATTTGTATTTTTAGCTACAAATATTGCAATGAGCATTTCTGGAACATTTTTAACTCAAATTGTATTAACAATGCTTATATTATTTTTAGTGCCATTCTGTATGGACAGTTTTAATAGATTTTCAGGTTATAGTACTTACGTTTTAGATACACAAACAGAAAATGGATTTTATAATAGATTAATAACAGATTCAAATTATACAATGCCATATCGAATTATACATGAAATTATGCATTTTTATAATTATAATATTGAATTTGATTGGTATTCTACAACAAGTATTTTAAAAATGATAATTCTAGGAATAATTTATTTCATAGTAGCAATGAAATTATTTCAGAAAAGAAAAATGGAAAATAATGAAGAATCTTTCTTTAATGAGAAGATTCATATTTTAGTAAAAGCATTAACTATGTTTCCAATATTTATTTTGTTAAATATAATAAAAGCAGATAAAGAATTTAATATATTTATACTTGCATTAATAGTTACTTATTATTTTGTTTATGATTTTATTGTAAAAAGAAAAATTAAATTTAAAAAATCTTTTGGTTATTTACTTCTTACATTAATAGTATTACAAGGAATATGTATGGCTGAAAATAAATTAATTAATTTTGTTCCTAAAAAAATAATAACAAGTTCAGATATAGCTAAAATAAATTTAAGTAATTATTATTCTACTATGTATAATGATGAGCATGAGTTAATTGATTATATTGAAAACAGAGAAATAATAGATACTTTGCTAGATGCTGTTTCTAAATTTAATGCTAATACGTATGGTGTAGTAACGAATAATGAGACTGATGGAATTATAGTTGATGAAAAAGGAGAAAAGGAAGACACAGGTTCATTTTTTAGAGTTAATATGAAATTAAAATCAGGTAAGAATGTTTATGGAAACCTAATTATTTCAATAAAAGATAAACAAAAAATTGAAGAATTAATAAGACAAGATGAAAATTATAAACAAACTTTAAAAAATAACATATTGAAAAATAACAAAGAATTAATAATATCAACTACAAATATCTTAAAAGGTGAAGAGAAAAAACAAGTTATAAGTGAGATAGAGCAAGTTGTTAATAATTATAGCTTTGATGAATTATTGAATATTTCATCTACAGATGGTGCATGTATAAATAAATATTATTATAAAAATCACAAATTAAATATTATTGGTATTAAAGACAATATTACTCCTAAAGTGTTACAAATTGTTTCTAAATATACAAATGAGGAATGTAATTATATTATAAATAATAGAGAACAAAATTGGTATCCTAACTTTAGTATTGTTCCAAAAAATACTGGTGTAAGACTATATATTAATAATGTTAATGAAAATATTTTTAAGTTTATTAAAGAAAATAAGGATGAAAAATTTGATTCATCAAAACCATATTATGTAATAATTTCAAATACTATGGGAAAAGCAATATATTATTATACTAATAAAGTTGAGGAGATTGATAAATTGATTAACATTGAGATGGAAAGACAAAATTATTTTGAAAATAATCTAGATATAGAAATAAAACAATAGAAGGGAGAAGTTAAATGATAAGTTTAGATTACCAAAGTAGAATGCCAATATATGAACAGATAGTCCAAGAAATAGAAAGATATGTTGCTTTGGAAATATTAAAACCTGAACAACAAATCCCTTCTATTAGAGAAATGGCAACAACTCTTGGAATAAATCCTAATACAGTAAAAAAAGCATATTCAATATTGGAACAAAAAGGTGTTATAGTAACATTATCCACTAAAGGAACTTATATAACACTTAAAATTGATAATGTAATAAAAAATGCTGTTGATGAAAAAATTGACGAAATAAAAAAGATTATAAGTGAAATTCAAAAATATGGAATATCTAAAGAAGAAATTCTAAAAAGAATTTAATAATATAATAAAATGTACTAATTTGGATATTAAAAAGTATTAAAATTAGTACATTTTTCATTGTATAAAAATTAAATTTGATATTTATAAATTATTATGATATAATTATAATGTATTATTATTAAATTAGAAAAGAGGTTTTATATAACAATGGAAGAAATTAATTATAATGAGGAAATAATTAAATTAAGAAAAGCATTATTGGTATCAGAATTGACAATTTTAGGATATTCATCTTTAGACTCTATTGGAAAAGAATTAAATGCTTCAACAGGATTAATAGATTTAAGAAGAGTTGGAAAATCTTTAGAAAGTTATACACATATTTCTTCTTTAGATACATATTCATTTAGTGAAAAAAGGGAAATTTATGAAACTTTAAAAAGGAAATTAACTGAAAATGCTGATTTTATTGATAGCAGGCGAGAAGTTTTGGAAAGTGCAAGAGAACTATCATATGATTTTTGCCTAGAAATGTCTAAAAAAATACCATTTGAAGATTGGAAAAAATATTGCACAGTTGTTGAACGTGCAGCTAAATTATATTTACAACTAAATGCAGATATTGTTGGCGAAAAAACATTAAGTTCTCTTCATATAAAGGATTTAAGTGAACTAGATGGAAAAAATTTAGAAGATGTAATTTCTGATTTAATTGATTCGAAAGAATTTGCTGAATCATGTCATATAGAAGATACTTTTTTTGTAAGTGAAGCAGACAAATTTGATAAAAGACTTGAAATTTCAGGTGCTAATGATCATATAGTAAGAGAAACTACAGTAGGAGATATATTACAAGACTTGAGACAAAGTGTTTTGGAAATTAAAGAAGAAAAATTATCTTGTATGAATGAATTTAATAACCTTGAAAAATATTATGAAGCAAAAAAGATAATATTTGGTGGAGATAGACGAGATGATACTCCTGGAAGAGATGACTAATTACAAAATAGTAAAAAAGATATAGAAATAATTTATTTCTATATCTTTTTTTACTTAATTTTAGGTATTATTTGTATTGAATTTTTTAGAAGAATCTTATATAATATAAAAAATTTTATTAGTTAGGTGAAAATATGAATAAAACAAAAAGAAAAATTTTTGAAACTTCATTAAAATTGTTTTCTGAAAAAGGATATGATGCTACAAGTATAGAAGAAATTACTGCTATAGTTGGAGTGGCAAAAGGAACATTATATTATCATTTTAATAGTAAAGAAGAAATATTTAATTTTCTAATAGAAGAAGGAATGAAATTATTAATAAATAGTATAGAAATTAAAATTTCAAAATGTAGCAACACATTAGATAAAATAAAGGCAGTATCTTTAATTCAATTAAAAGCTGTATATAAGTATGAAAATTTATTAACGATAGTAATGAGTCAAACTTGGGGAAATGAAACAATAAATGTTTTTTGCAGAGAAAAGGTTTTAGAATATATATCTGTTATACAAAAAATTGTTCAAGAAGGTATAGACAGTGGAGAATTAGTTAATTGTAATGCTGAGGTATTAGCATCAGAAATATTTTCATTAACTTGTTCAACATTAATATACAAAAGGAAAGCTGGTATGAATCAAATAGATGTACAAGGTTTATATGGTGAATATGAGAAAACATTGTTTAATAAAATAATAAATAAATAAAGGATGAAAAAAAATGGTAGAAAGAATTTATTCAGGATGTGAAAGAATTTTTGCAGCAAAAAAATTTAGTAATTTAAAAGAAATTATTAACAATACAAAAGAAGAATTTGGCGAAGAAGTCGCTTTTAAGTTTAAAAAAGAAAATTCTGAAGAATTATCAACAATGTCTTATAATGACTATATAGATGAGGTAAATAATTTAGGTACAGCATTAATTAGTATCGGATTAAAAGATAAAAGAATTGGTGTTATATCAGAAAATAGATATGAATGGGAAGAGGCTTATCTAGCAATAGCATGTGGAGTAGGAGTAGTTGTTCCATTAGATAAAGCTTTACCAGAAAATGAAATAATAAGCTTAATTGAACGTTCAGAAATGGAAGCAATTTTTTATTCATCTAAATATGATGAAGTTATGAAAAAAGCTAAAAAAGAGAAAATTGGTAAGATTAAGTTTTTTATTTCTATGGATCTTGAAGAAAAAACAGATAATATATATTCACAAAAAGAATTAGTAAACCTTGGAAAAGATTTAATAAAAAATGGAGCAAGAAGTTATTTAGATGCTAAAATAAATAATGATGAAATGGTTTCTTTGTTATTTACATCTGGAACAACATCACAATCAAAAGCAGTTATGCTATCACATGCAAATATATGTGCAAATATATATGATATATCTTCAGTATTTGATGTAACAAAAGAAGATACCTTTTTGTCTTTTTTACCATTACATCATGTATTCGAATGTACAGTAGGCTTTTTATATCCTGTAAGTATAGGAGCAAAAATTGGATTTTGTACGGGAATTAGATATATAGCAGATGATCTAAAAACTTATAAAGTAAGCATAATGATATCTGTTCCGGTGCTTTTTGATAATATGTATAAAAAAGTGCTTCAAGGTATTGAGAAAAAGGGAAAATTAAAAACAGTAAAATTTGGAATAAAATTAAGTAAAGTATTAAAATTTTTTAGAATAGATATTAGAAAAAAATTATTTAAAGAAATACATGATAATTTTGGAGGAAAATTAAGATTGTTTGTTGCAGGTGGAGCTGCATTTGATCCAGAAACTGAACAGGGCTTTAATGATTTAGGGATAGAAACGTTTCAAGGTTATGGATTAACAGAAACAGCACCTGTTATAGCAGCAGAACATAAAACTTGTGCAAGATTAGGTTCAATAGGTAAGACATTTCCAAGTTTGCAAACTAAAATAATTGAACCAAATGAATTAGGTATAGGAGAACTTGCCGTTAAAGGCCCTAGCGTTATGCTAGGATATAATGGAATGGAAGAATCATCTATAACTGAAGATGGATGGTTTTTAACTGGCGATTTGGCCTATATTGATGAAGATGGATTTATTTTTATAACAGGAAGAAAGAAAAGTGTAATCGTGTTAAAAAATGGTAAAAATATTTATCCAGAAGAATTAGAAACATTAGTAAATAAAATTCCAGGAGTAAAGGAATCATTTGTATTTGGAAAAAGTGATAATGATGATCCAATAGATTTAAAAATTGGAGTAAAAATAGTTTATGATGCAGATAAAATTAAAGAGGAATTTAAAACAGATAATATTGAAGAAATCAGAAAAATTCTATGGGAAAAAATTAAAGAAATAAATAAAACAATGCCAAAATATAAATATATTAAAGAGATGATATTGACACAAGAAGAATTGATAAAAACTACTACTTTAAAAATTAAAAGGTTTGAAGAGATAAAGACTGTATAAGATATATTATAATTCGATAAAAAAATGGCAAATATTACAAATTTAACAAAAGTGTAACAAAAATGTAATGTAAAATTGTCGAAAAAACTCTTGTAGTTTTACGGAAAAAAATATATAATAAGTTTAGTATTTAATTAGATTGATACGAAGGAGGTAGTTTACAATGTCATTTTTCAATAAATCAGGCATAGTAAACGTGAAGATGGTGATCACGGAAGAAAAAATATTATCAAACATTGACAAAATTCAAAAATTAATAAATCCCAATAGTAAGAAGCAAATTATTCAATTAGAAGATGATTCTTATTTTAAAGATTTAGTTGAATCTGTAAAAACTTATCTTTTGGAATATCCAAAGAAAAATAATTTTCCAAATAGTGTTTATAAAGCATCTTATGATTTAGTTGAATATGCAACAAACCAATTTGAAGAGAATACAAAGAAAATTGAAGAATTAATAAGACAAAGAGAAAAAAATATTAAATTAGCTAATGTATTAAGAGATGCTACAGCTGCGGTAAAAGCTAGAGCAAAAAATTGGAAAGAAATTGTTAAAAAAGTAGAAACTAAATATCCAGCAGAAATTGCAGAAAATTTAACATTAATTGGAAAAGAAAAAGATAAGACATCAGAAGCATATGTTAATGCGGTTAAATTAGTAGAAACCAAAATAAATAATTTAGAATCAAATTTACATATTGAAATAGATATGGAAAGAATTGAAGATAGGTCAAAAGCTTTGAGCTATATAGGAATAGAAATTGCAGAAGCTTTAAAATACATACCAGCACCACTTGTTGATTTAGCAGCAGAAGAAGAAAATATTGTAGAAGAAGTATCAAAAGTAGAGGAAGTAGAAGCTCCTTCTAATGTAGTAGAAGAAATAGCTGAAGAACCTAAAGAAAAAGCAGTTAATGAAGAATTAGAAACATATATGCAAGAAACAAGATTTGAAACAAAACCTTCACTATGGCAAAGAATAAAAAATAGTAAATTTGTTAGAACTATTAGATATATAATGCAAATTAGAGTAGTTTTAGACTATCCAGCATTGCCAGAAGGCAGAGATGAAAATCAATAAAATTACATAAAAAGCTCCGAATAATTCGGAGTTTTTTTGTTTTAAAAATAAAAATAATTTTTACACATTTTGTATTGACAATAATTTATAATAAGAATAAAATATATATGAACAGTTATTCACATGTTCAAATGAAAAGGAGGTTATTATGGAAGATTTAATAAAGTGTGAGGAGGAAAGCTCTAATATTGAGATTGTAAATAATGTAAAATCACAAATTTTAGGTGATGAAGAAATATTTGATTTGGCAGAATTATTTAAAGTATTTGGAGATTCTACAAGAATGAAAATAATAAATGCTTTAATTATTCAGGAATTATGTGTTTGTGATATTGCTCAAATAACTAATTCTACTTCATCTGCAATATCTCATCAATTGAGAGTTCTAAAACAAGCTAAACTTGTAAAATATAGAAAAGAAGGCAAATCTGTATTTTACTCTCTTGATGATGAACATGTGAAAGAAATTTTTGAGAAAGGTCGTGAACATCTTGAAGAAGTATGAGTATATACTTAAAAATTTAGATTGTGCAGATTGTGCAAATAAAATTCAAAATAAATTGCTTGAAAATCCTGATTATAAAAATGTTATAGTTAACTTTAATACTTTGAAATTAACATTAGAGTCTGAGTTAGAAAATGTAAAACCAGAAATAGTAAAAGTTATAGGCAAGTTAGAGCCAGAAGTAGAAGTTTTAGATATAAAAAGTAAAAATATTAATAATGAAAATTTAAGTAAAACAAAAAACTATAATTTATATAGATTAATAGTTGGAATTATAGTTATGATTTTGGGAGTATATGTTAAACTTCCAGGATATACAAATTTAATTTTAACGATATCTGCTTATGTAATTTTATTATTTAGAACTGCTAAGAATGCAATAAAACTTTTAATGAAGAAAACTATAGATGAAAACTTTCTAGTTACTATATCATGTATAGGTGCTTATTTTGTTGGACAACAAGCGGAAGGATTAATGGTTATAGTTTTATATGAATTAGGAAAGATACTTGAAGAAAAGGCAATAAATAATACTAGAAAATCAATTGCAGAATTGATGAATATAAAACCAGAGTATGCAAATGTAAAACATGAAGATCATGAATATAAAGTAACTCCAGAAGAAGTAAATGTAGGAGACATAATTATTGTAAAGCAAGGTGAAAAAATTCCAATAGACGGTATTGTTGTTGAAGGAAATGCTTATTTAAATACTTCGTCTTTAACTGGAGAAGCTAAATTACAAGAAACAGTTGTTGGAAATCCAGTTTTGTCAGGAAGTATTAATGAAAAAGGTCTAATTCAAATTAAAACTACAAAAAAATATGAAGATAGTACAGTAAATAAGATTTTAGAATTAGTAGAAAACGCTACTGATAAAAAAGCCAAAACTGAAACTTTTGTAAATAAAGCATCTAGAATTTATACACCAATAGTATTAATTCTTGCATTATTGGTTGCAATTTTATTACCAATAATTTCAGATACTACATATATTGAAAGTATTTATAGAGCATTAATATTTTTAGTAGTTTCTTGTCCATGTGCAATAGTTATTTCTGTTCCTCTAAGTTATTTTTCAGGAATAGGAAAGGCATCTAAATCTGGAATTTTAATAAAGGGAAGTAATTTCTTAGATAGTTTAAAAGATGTATCTACTATTGCATTTGATAAAACTGGAACTTTAACAAAAGGAAAATTTGAAGTAGAAAAAATAAAAAGTTTTACTAATAAATATAGTGAAGAAGAAATCTTAAAATATGCAGCAATTGGAGAAGCAAATTCTAATCATCCTATAGCTATTGCTATATTAAATAAATATGGTAAACAAATTAATAATGACGATGTAAGTGATTTTGAAGAAATAGCAGGTAAAGGTTTGTCATACAAAATTGATGATAAGATAATTAAGATAGGAAATCATGAATTAGTAGAATATGAAGAGGAAAAAGATATTGGAACTACTATATATGTAAAAATAGATGAGGAGATAATAGGTTCTATACTTCTAAATGATACAATAAAGCAAGAAGCCAAAAGTGTAATAAAAAATTTAAAATCACTTGGAATAAAGACAATGATGTTTACTGGTGATAATGATAAAATCGCTAAAAAAGTTGGTCAAGAAATAGAAATAGATGAAATAAAATCAGAAATGTTGCCAACAGATAAATATGATGAAATGGAAAAAATAATAGGAAATAGAAAAGCAAATGAAAAAATTGTATTTGTTGGTGATGGAATAAATGATTCTCCTGTACTTGCAATTTCTGATATAGGAATATCTATGGGAGGAATTGGAGCAAGTTCTGCTATTGAAGCTTCTGATGTTGTTATTATGACAGATGATTTAAATAAAATAGAAGAAGCAATACACATTTCGAAAGTAACAAATAATATAATAAAGCAAAATTTAATTTTTGCTTTATCAATTAAAATAATAGTATTAATATTAAGTGTTTTAGGATTAGCCCAAATGTGGATGGCTGTTTTTGCAGATGTAGGAGTAACACTTCTTACAATATTAAATACAATACGAATCTTAAAAAGAAAGTAAACAAATAAAATATCGATAGCAAGTTATTTGCTATCGATATTTATATGAATTATAAAGATAACTTTTACAATATATAGATTTAAAAATCATACACAAATATTTCAAACAATTGATTTTTAAATGAAAATAAGGTATAATAATAAAGCATTTTATAAAAATTACAAATATAAAAAATATTATTAAAGAAAGGAATAACTATGGAAAAGAAAACTATATTAAGTGGAATTCAAGCTACAGGTGCTTTAACTCTTGGAAATTATTTAGGAGCATTAAATAATTGGGTAGAGATGCAAGATCAGTATGATTGCTATTATATGATAGCAGATCTTCATACTTTAACAATTAGAAATAATCCAGAGGCATTAAGAGAAAATACATTAAAGCTTATAGCTTTATATGTAGCAAGTGGATTAGATCCAGAAAAAAATACAATTTTTATTCAATCACATATACCAGCACATACTAGTTTATCTTGGATTCTAAATTGCTATACTTATATGGGGGAACTTAATCGTATGACACAATTTAAGGATAAGTCAGCAAAACATGCAGATAATATAAATAGTGGATTATTTACATATCCAGTATTAATGGCTGCTGATATACTAGCTTATAATGCTGATTTAGTACCAGTTGGAGATGATCAAAAGCAACACCTAGAAATTACACGTGATATAGCAGAAAGATTTAACTCTATTTATGGAGAAACATTTAAAATTCCACAAGTATATATAGCAAAAGATGGAGCTAGGATAATGGGACTTCAAAATCCTACGGCAAAGATGAGCAAGAGTGCTGAAGATCCAATGGATAAAATACTTTTAACTGATACTCCAGATGATATTAGAAAAAAATTTAAAAAAGCAGTTACTGATTCTGAAAACTGTGTTAGATTTGATAAAGAAAATAAACCAGGTGTAAGTAACCTAATGTCAATATATGGAATAATAAAAAATAAAACTATGGAAGAAGTTGAAAAAGAGTTTGAAGGACAAGGATATGGGGTATTTAAAACTGCTGTAGCAGAGACTGTTATAGAAAGATTAGAACCTATACAAAAAAAGTATAATGATTTATTAGAAAATCCAGAGAAACTAAAACAAATTTATAAAAAAGGTGATAAAAAAGCAAAAGAAAAGTCAGATAAGATTTTAAAAGAAGTTTGTAAAAAGGTAGGATTAGTCATTGAAGAATAATCCAATAAACTTAAAATATGTAAATTAATAAATATATGATTATAGAAAGAGAAAAGAAAGATGTTTGTTGATTATGCAAAAATAATAATTAAATCAGGTGATGGAGGAAATGGAGCTGCAACTTTTAGAAGAGAAAAATATGTTGCTGCTGGTGGACCAGATGGCGGAGATGGCGGAAAAGGTGGAGACATATATTTTGTTGTAGATTCAGATATTAATACTTTAATAGATTTTAGATTTACTAAAAAATTTAAAGCAGAAAATGGTCAAAATGGTAGTGGGGCTCATAAATTTGGAAAAAGTGGGGAAGATTGCTATGTAAAAG
>CANROH010000028.1 GCA_947632185.1 uncultured Clostridia bacterium | reverse complement strand
AAATTTTATATTTTTTTTAATAAAAGTGAAAAATTAAGAAAACCCTAGAAAAAAATCTAGGGTTTGTCAACAGTCTGTAAAAGTGGTTATTATTTAATAATAACCACTTTTTGATATTATTTTTTAATAGGTGTTCTTTCTCCAGATGCTATCATTTCATCTATTAACTTTGCAATTACTTTTCTTTCATCATATGGATATTTTATACCATTTCTTTCTAAATATAAATCATGACCAAGACCTGGAATAACAATGATATCACCGGGTTTAGCAATTGAAATTGCATATCTAATACCCTCAGTTCTATCTACTATGATTTTGTAGGGCTTTCCAGTAGGAATAATTCCAACTTCAATTTCTTTTAATATTTTTAATGGGTCCTCTGTACGTACTTGATCAGACATTAAAACAGTGAAATCAGCTAATCTACCAGATATTTCACCCATGATTGGACGTTTGGCAGAATCTCTATCACCACCAACTCCCCAAGCACAAATTACTTTTCCTTTGGCATAGCTTTTAACGGCAGTTAGAATGCTTTCTAAACTAGAAGGTGTATGTGCATAATCTATCATAATGGTAAGCCCTAACTTATTAGGTACAAGTTCACTTCTTCCAAGAACTTTTAAATCTTTTAATGCATTACGTATTTCATCAGCTGTAACATTAAAAGATGAACATACAGCAATTGCACCAGCAGCATTATATACACTAAATTTTCCTGGGATACACGCTTCAATTTTTTCTTCTTTTCCGTTGTAAAGAATTGAAAAATCAATAAAAGAATCTGTTATAATTACTGTATCTGGATTAACTTTAAAATCACTTTTATTATCTATAGAAAATGTTTTTATATCTTTATCCGGTAATAAATCTTTTACTTTACAAACAATTTTGTCGTCATTGTTAATAATGCCATGTTTTGAAATTTTTATAAGTTTTAATTTACAATTAAAATAGTCTTCCATATTTGGATGTTCTTTTGGACTTATATGGTCTTCTGTTAAATTTGTAAATAAACCAACATCAAATTCACAACCACTAACTCTATCAAGCTTCATAGCTTGAGATGAAACCTCAAGAATAGCAACATCAACTTTTCTCTCAACCATAATTGATAAATATTTTTGAATTTCAATGCTTTCTGGAGTAGTTCTATCTGTATCTTCAATTTTTTCTTCGTTTATATAAACAGCAATGCTCCCAATTAAACCAACATTGAGACCGTGTTTTTCTAATATTGATTTAATCATAAAAGTAGTTGTTGTTTTTCCCTTTGTTCCTGTTACTCCAATAAGTTTTAATTTTTTTGATGGATTATCGTAAAACTCACAAGCAAGCTGTGATAAAGCTTTTCTAGTATTTTTTACAGAAATTATAGGCATTCCTTTTGGGAGAGTTTCATCATTTACATCAACATCAGGCTCTACGATTATAGCAATAGCACCATTTTTTATAGCATCTGGAATAAAATCGATTCCATTTTTAGAAAATCCATTAATTGCGACAAATAAGCCTCCTTCTTTAATTTTCCTTGAGTCTGAATGTATATTAGTTATATCTAGGTTTAAGTCTCCAATTTTATTTATTATTTCAATTTTTGAAATTAATTTATCAAGTAACATAGTTATCCCCCCAATTCTTAAAGATTACTATGAAAAAATTATATATCTATTTAAATATATTTGTAAAGAAAAAAATTCATATATAAATTTTTAAATAAAACGAACTGTGTCATCACAGTTCGTTTCGATTACTCGAAATGATAGTGATGACACAGCGTCAATGGCAATTGCCAATAACTTGGGAAACTGGTTAAAAAATGATTAATAAGATGAGCAAAACCAGTATAATTATAAGAAGCAATCCTTTATGTTCCCACAAGTATTTTAACAAAGCAAGGAGTGGTGTAATCAAAATCATGTACAGCGCTATGACAATAGGTAGAGCAAAACCAAAAAGAAGTATCATAGCTCCAAGCCATAACAGTAGTCGCATGCGGGCAGTCTCCCTTCAAAATATGAATTTTATTCAAAATATATTATATCATAAAACAAGAATAAATTAAAGTGTTTGCTATTAGGCATACGAAAATAATTTTGTCTAAATTTATTTAAAATTATATGGAATTATATAGACATTTTAAAAAAATTTTTATATAATAAGTAAAAATTTGTAGTAATAGGGGGCTGTTTTAAATGTATGAACGAAATGCAATAGTATTAGAAAGATATTTTGAAAACTTATTACAATACAGAAATAGTTGCAATATAAGAGATAATTTTCATAATTATTGTGATTTAGTTGAAAAACTAGATAAATATCAAGCAGCTTATCAAAAAGAACTTACAGCCACAAAAGAATATAATGAAGTTTTAGAAAAAATAAAAGCAATACAAGCTTCACAAGAAAAATTATATAAAAAAAGTGCAAGCTTAGAATATGACAGAAGTCTAATTTTTAATAATATAGACGTAAAAGTTGAAGATACAAGAAAATGTATTGAAAAAGTAGAAGCAGAAGTAGAAAAAAATAATGAAGCTATGAAAAAAACAAAAGAAAAACTACTTGTTGCATTAGAAGAATATAATAAAAAGAAATTTGAACTTTCAAAAAGCAAAAGAGCAAAAAAAATATCTGAAAATGCATATGAAGAAACATTAGAGATCACTAAAGCAAATAATTCCAGTATAAGTGAAAGCGCTCTAAAAGAATTAAAAGAATTTGAAAAATTCGATGATACAGAACCTATAATTATGCAATTAGAAAAAAATGGTAAAGGGGAAAAAATTCCTTTTAATCAAGATGTAATTGAAAATGTTACTATGTTTGCAGTTGATATTGAAAAAAAGATTGCAGCAGGATATCTATTTATTTATGATAAATTAAATAAACTTTTAGCAGAGATAGAAGAAGGTGCTGCAAAAATAGGGTTACATAGGAAATATTTAAGAAATGAAAAAGCAAAAATGGATTTCTTATTAGCTGTAAAAGAATATATTGTTCAATTTTTAGATTATGAAAGAATGACAATAATTTATGGAAAAAAATCACATGAAAAATTAATGAAAGAAGCATGTGAAAATTTCAAATCTGATGTAATACAAATAAATAATTTGTTTGAATTATTAGTAAGAGAAACTAATAATAAAGCTACTAAAAAAGCATATGCTGAATTATATAATAAATCATATTTAATTGATATACAAGAAAAAGAAGAAAAATTTAGAAAAGAAAGAAATCAAGTAAATTTAAATACAGCTACATTGATGAACTTAAACTATTGGAGAATTAGTGGAATTGGAGAAATATATACAATTTTCTATAAAAATGTTTCAGAAGTTTTTGGTAAAGATGTAGTTGAGTTTGAGTTACCAAAAGTTGATTTAGAAGAAGATGATGATTACCAAGAAGTAAAAACAAATGAAATTACTAACAATGAATATGAGGAAAACAGTGAAGAAGTAGAAGTAGTAAAAAAACAAAAAAAGGCAAAAACACCTTTTGCATTAACTGAAAATTATGATGATATAGATGAGAAATCAACAAATGAATTTGATGAAGAGGATAGTAACTATAAAGAAGATGATATTGTAGAAGAAGAAACCTTTGATATATTTGGAGAGAAATATAAGAATATAGATTTTCTAGAAAAAAATATAGTAAGAGAAGAATCAGATGATTTGGAAAATAATTTATTTGAAGACATAAAATCTGTGAAAAAATTAAAAAAGGATAGGAATGATATTGAAGAATCTTCATTAAAAGGGGAAAATGGTTCAAGTATTTTATTTAAAAAAATGAAAAAAATTAGTACTGCAAGGACTCAAAATACGGAAAATCGGAAATTAGAGGAAAATGTAGTAAACTACTTGATTCAATATTTATGAAATGATATAATTAATTTGATATTATGTAGAAAGGTAAGAAAATGAATCAAATTTTAGTATCTGAAAAATTATATATAACACCAGAACTAAAGAGGAAAAAAAGAATGTATAAAATTGATTTCTTTATTTCCATTTTTTTAGTATGCATTTTATTTTCTTATTACATATATGCAGAATATGATAAAAATAAAAATGAAGCAATTTCTCAAGAGATATTATCAAATTTAAGTTTTCAAGATAATGTAGTTGATGATACTACAATAAAATTTGCTAATAATTCAATTGTAGTTATATTAAATACCGAAGATCCATTTGAAGTTATATATTCAGAGCCAGTTGTAGAAGAGACATATGATAATAAAGAATGGATGGAAACTGAATCAGGAACGAGATATTATGCTACAGCAACTATAAATATTCCTTCAATAGATTGTACATATCCGATATTGAATGAAACCACTGATGAGTTACTTAAAATATCACCTACTAAATTCTGGGGACCAGAACCAAATGAAGTAGGAAATCTTTGTATAGTTGGACATAACTATAGAAGTAATAAATTTTTTAGTAATGTACCAGATTTAGATATTGGTGCAGCGATAGAAATAACAGATTTATATGGCCCAAAAGAAACTGTAGTATATAGAGTTTATGATAAATATATAGTAGAACCAGAGGATTCATCTTGTACATCACAAAGAACTAATGGTTTGAGAGAAATAACTTTAATAACATGTACAGATAATAGTAAGCAAAGAGTTATTGTAAAAGCAAGAGAAGAAATGTAATATAATATATAAATAAAACATAATTGGATTCCTTTCCAGTTATGTTTTGTATTATTGTAATTAAATAGAGGATATTATGAAAGAAAAAGATATTAAAGTAAAAAATAGGGAATTAAAAGTTATTGTAGTAATATTAGCAATTTTAGTAATAGTGTTGGTAGGCTATATTGGAATATATGCTAATCTAAACAAGACAATTAATTTTGATAGAAAAAAATGTATTAATTCGGATTTTTCAGGTTATGACATAATGAGAAGTGGAACCTCTGAAGAAATAGATGGCTTGATTTTTTCAATCGAAGAAGATGAAAGAAATGTTAGAATTCAGGTAAGATATGATATGATGTATCATAAAGAGTATAGTGAAGAAGAAATTTTAGCAGGTAAGCAAAATGATGATATCCAATTGCAATTTGATAAAGAGGTTGAATATATATTCGGAGGAATTTTTGGACCAGATTATTCAACGGATGGCGTGTTTTTGTTCCTATTAGAAGATGGTTCTGTTGAATATATGAATTATTCTGACATTTATTATTCTAACAAATATGAACATAAACCAGTTAATGGAGTTAATGATATTGTTAGATTTGATAACATTTCATTTTCAAAAGTAGTAGAAAATGATTATAACTGTGGATATACTATAATTGCTTACAAGATAGATGGAACTTATTACGACTTATCTGAATTTATTAATAAATAGATTTACTATATAAAATGCATATGAAACTTATTTATAACGACACATGCTTTAAAAAGCAAATGTGTCGTTGTTTTTTATTTAAATATTCAAAAATATGAATTATTACCGATTTTTGTATAAACGCTAAGAATAATCAATGTAACTGAATAAAATATAACTTTAAAAAATGTAATACATTTGATATATAAAAACAGAAAAACATACAATAAAAAGCTATTTAAATTTTAACATAAATTTAATATTTAAATAATTGAAAAAGCAACTAAAGTAAAGCAATTGAAATGTACGGAATTGCAAGTTCCGGCTACATAAAAAGTGTTAATTTGACATTACTTTTTCAAATGTTAAAATGAATTCAGTAAAGAGTCACCAAAGAAAAAATTAAATAAAGATATGTTCTATAAAATGGAGGGCTAAACAATGAAAGTAATTAAAAGAGATGGAAGAAAAGTAGAATATGATAGCGATAAAATAGTAATTGCTATTAGTCAAGCTAATAGAGAGGTTGGTGGCAAAGATAAAATTTCTAGATTGTCAATAGAAGTTATAACAAATTATATTGAAAGTTTAAATAAATCATCCATAGCAGTTGAAGAAATACAAGATATTATAGAACGTAAATTAATGGAATTCGGAAAATTCACTTTAGCTAAAAAATATATTTTATATAGAGAAAAACATGCATTAATTCGTCAAGCAAATTCTACTGATGAAAGCATATTATCATTAGTTAGAAATGCTAATAAAGAAACAATGGAAGAGAATAGCAATAAAAATGCAGTATTAGTTTCTACACAAAGAGATTTAATTGCTGGAGAATGTTCAAAAGACTTAGCAGATAGAGTTATGCTACCAGAAAGAATCGTAAAAGCTCATAATGATGGAGTTTTACATTTTCATGATAAAGATTATTTTGTTCAACCAATGCACAATTGCTGTTTAGTAAATATTGGTGATATGCTTGATAATGGAACAGTTATGAATGGAAAAATGATTGAAAGTCCAAAAAGCTTTCAAGTTGCTTGTACAGTTATGACACAAATAATTGCAGCAGTAGCTAGTAGTCAATATGGTGGACAATCAGTAGATATTCGTCATTTAGGAAAATATTTAAGAAAAACTTATGAAAAAATATATAAGAAAAGATTTTTAGGCTATATAGAAAAAGGTTGTTCTAAAGAGGAAGCTGATAAAAGAGCAAACGAAGATGCAATTGAAAGAAGACAGGAAGATTTGGAGGCAGGAGTTCAAACTATTCAATATCAAATAAATACATTAATGACTACTAATGGTCAAAGTCCATTTGTTACAATATTTATGTATTTAGATGAGAAAAATGAATATATAGATGAAATTGCAATGATTATTGAAGAGATATTGAAACAAAGATTGCAAGGTATTAAAAATGAAAAAGGCGTATATGTAACACCTGCATTTCCAAAATTAATATATGTTTTAGATGAGAATAACTGTTTAAAAGGTGGTAAATATGATTATTTAACAAAACTTGCAGTAAAATGTTCTTCAAAAAGATTATATCCAGATTATATTTCTGCAAAGATAATGAGAGAAAACTATGAAGGAAATGTATTTAGCCCAATGGGATGTAGAAGTTTCTTATCACCATGGAAAAATGAAAAAGGAGAATATGTTTTTGAATCTAGATTTAATCAAGGAGTTGTAAGTATTAATTTGCCACAAATAGGAATTATAGCAAATGGTGATGAAGAAAAATTCTGGAAATTATTTGATGAAAGATTGGAACTTTGTAAAGATGCTCTTATGTGTAGGCATAATGCTTTACTTGGAACAATGTCAGATGCATCACCAATTCACTGGCAATATGGAGCTTTAGCAAGACTAGAAAAAGGTGAAAAAATTGATAAATTATTAAATAGCTGTTTCTCTACAATATCTTTAGGATATATAGGATTATATGAAGTTACAAAATTAATGAAAGGTGTAAGTCATACAAACCCTGTTGGAGAAGAATTTTCAATGAGAGTTATGAAATATATGAGACAAAAAGTTGATACTTGGAAAAAAGAAACAGGTTTAGGCTTTGCATTATATGGTACACCAGCTGAATCACTTTGCTATAGATTTGCTAGAGTAGATAAAGAAAAATTTGGAGATATTGAAGATGTTACTGATAAAGGATATTACACAAATTCATATCATGTAGATGTAAGAGAAAAGATTAATGCTTTTGATAAATTAAAATTTGAGGCAAAATATCAACCAATATCTTCAGGTGGTGCTATATCATATGTAGAAATACCAAACATGAAAAATAATTTAGAAGCATTAGAAGAAATTGTTAAATTTATATATGATAATATTCAGTATGCTGAGTTTAATACAAAATCTGATTATTGTCATGTTTGTGGATATGATGGTGAAATAATAATTAATGAAAAAAATGAATGGGAATGTCCACAATGTGGTAATAAAGATCATAGAAGAATGAATGTTACAAGAAGAACTTGTGGTTACTTAGGTGAAAATTTCTGGAATGTAGGAAAAACAAAAGAAATAAAAGCAAGAGTACTTCATATTTAATTTAATAAAGTACAAAAGAGCCGTTTGAATTTAAGATAATATTATAGTATAATTCAAACGGCTTAAATTATATGAGAATAAAAAATAAAGAGGAATAAAATATGAATTATGCAGATATAAAAACAGTAGATATACAAGATGGAACAGGAGTTAGAGTTTCAATATATGTTAGCGGATGTCATTTTCATTGTAAGGGATGCCATAATCAAGAGGCTTGGAATTTTAATTATGGAAAAAAATTTGACGAATCTACAATAAAATATATAATAGATTTGATGAATCATGACTATATAGCAGGACTTTCAATTTTAGGTGGAGAGCCTTTAGAAACTGTTAATCAACAAGGTTTATCACAATTAGTAAAGGAAGTAAAATCAAAATATCCAGATAAAACTATATGGTGTTATACAGGATATGATTTTGAAAAAGATGTTTTAGGTAAAATGTATAAAGAATACAGTTATACAAGGGATTTATTGAATAATATAGACATAATGGTAGATGGACAGTTTATTGAAGAGAAAAAAATGATTGATTTAAGATTTAGAGGTTCTACAAATCAAAAGAAAATTGATGTCCAAGCTTCTATAAAACAAGGTTCAATAGTACAACTAAAATTTGGAGATGAATCAAGATATGAAGGCATTACTAAAAATAATGTTAACAATTTATAATTTACTAAAAGTTATAGGTTATCTTAAACCTAAAATAATAGAGAAAGGATTTTAAATATGGAGAATTTGAAAGTATTTGCTTGCAGTGAATCATCAGAGAAATTTACTGAAGAAATTTGTAATTATTTACAATTAGAAAAAGGACAAATTAAAAGAATGAAATTTAAAAATGATAATAATTTCGTTCAAATACTAGAAAGTGTTAGAGATAAAGATGTATTCCTAATTCAATCAACACAACCACCTGTAAATGAAAGAATAATGGAATTACTTATAACAATAGATGCTGTAAAAAGAGCATCTGCTAAAAGAATAACAGTAGTACTACCATATTATATATATTCTAGATCAGATAAAAAAGATCAACCTAGAATACCAGTTACAGCTAAACTACTTGCTCAGTTAATAGAAGCTGCTGGAGCTAATAGAGTTCTTACATGTGATTTGCATAATAAAGCAATTCAAGCATATTTTAATATTAATTGTGATGTTTTGACAGCTGAATCATTACTAGAAAAATATTTTGACTTAAAAAAAATAGAAAATAAAGTTGTTGTTGCTACTGATGCTGGAAGTTCAAAAAAAGCTTATAAATACGCTGAACATTTTGGATGTCCTATATCATTAGTTGATAAAAGAAGAGATGGAAATAATGACAAAGCAATAGCAAGTAGTGTAATAGGAGAAATAAAGGATAAAAATGCACTTATATTTGATGATGAGGTAGATACGGCGGGTTCTATAATGGAAACAATAGATGTTATTAAAAAATTTGGGGCACGAGATATATATGTAGGTTGCACTCATGGAGTATTATCAGGACCAGCAATAGAAAGAATAAAGAATTCAGAAATTAAAGAATTAGTTATGACAAATACAATTCCATTAACAAAAGAAAAACAAATAGATAAAATAACTGTTGTATCTATATCTGAATTATTTGGAGAAGCAATAAAAAGAATACATAATGAAACATCAATAGGAGAATTATTTGAAACAAATTAACTATTGACAAATGCCAAGATAGTAATGTATAATATTTAACAGTTAAGCGTATCAAGAGGATTAGTTACATAAAAAGTAAATCCCACAAGATGTTTTTTAGCTTCGGAAGGAGGGGAAAATAATGTCAGAGGTTAAAGTTAATAATGGTAATATAGAAGATGCACTAAAAAGATTTAAAAGACAATGTGCAAGAAATGGTGTATTACAAGAAGTTAGAAAAAGAGAACATTATGAAAAACCTAGTGTAAAAAGAAAGAAAAAATCAGAGGCTGCAAGAAAAAGAAAATTTTAATAGATTAAAATTAAATTAAATAAATCCTGAATTTTGTTGTTCAGGATTTATTTTTTTATTAGGAAATAGAATGTTATCTACCAATGAAAAATTGAACTATTATTTTACCATATGCAATACTATCTACTACGGCAATTCCAGTATAATTATAATTATTACTTAATATATTACTTTTATGAGATTCCGAGTTCATCCAACTCTCGAGAGCTGATTTAATACTTGAATTTCCAGCAATATTCTCGCTTGCAGTTTTATAAGTTATATTATTGTTTTTTAACATTTCAAATGGTGTTCCATATGTCGGAGAGATGTGTGAGAAATAGCTATTTTCAGCTAAATCTTTTGCTTTTAGTCTTGCTACATTTTGTAAATCTTTATCAACTTGTAAATTAGGTAAATTATTTTTAGTTCTTTCGTCATTTATTAATGAAAGTAGCTCAGATTCATCTGCTGTTAATTCAACATTATTTGTATTTTCTTCTATAATTTCTGTGTTTGTAGTAGCAGCTTTTTCATTTTCTGCTGGTGTCAAATATTTAGAGTGAACTGTTCCAACTTGATTTTTTTCGTTTTGCACTATATACCAATCACCAATTTTTCCAAAAATTCTAACATATTCATTTCTATTTAGAACTGTTATTGGATCAAAGTTAATTCCAGATCCAGTACGCATGTTTAAGTAATCTGTGTTAACAATTCCAAGTGAATATTCAATGTTTTCATCATAATCCTCCATACCAAAAGTCCTTGTAAAAAGACTTATAAGCAATATAAGTATTATTGTACAAAGGATTATTATGAGTTTGTTTTTAAATATAAAATTTTTCATAAAAAATACCTCCTTAAATAATTTAAGGAGATTCTACCCATTTTTTTATCCATTTAAACCCAAACTTAATAATGAAAACATTTATTTTTAATTAAATTCTTTTAAAATATTTTTAAAATAATATTTCCAATCATTTTTTATTAATTCATTTTCAATTATAATATCTACACTGCATAACAAATTATTTCCGTTATATAAATATAAAGTCCCAATTTTAGAACCTTTTGATATATTAGGATTAAATTTATTAATTGTATAAATTTTTGTATCAAGAGTAATAGCATTATTATTAGATAGAGGAAATTCGTAATTTTCAATTTCTTTAAGTTTTAGATGCGGGATTGTTGTTGTTTTCTCTAGGTAATAATTTTGATTAAAATAAGAAATATAACTTGAAAAAGCTTCATTAATGGTAGAAGATACATCTACATAATTATAAGTATTAAATATGTAATTTATTAGATTAGAGCTATCCTTTGTTCTAATTTTTTTGGTATCAGCACCTAAAACTACAACAATTATATCTAAATCTCCTCTTTTACAAGAAGAAACTAAACATCTGCCAGCCTCAAATGTAAATCCAGTTTTTACCCCATACACACCATTTACATTTCCTAATAATTCGTTCGTATTGGAAATAGTTCTTGGATAACCATTAAAAGAGATAGTGCATGTTTTAGTAGATACAATTTGTTTAAATTTTTCATTTTTTAAGGCATAATTTGTTAAAATTGCTAGGTCATAAGCTGTTGTATAGTGATTTGGGTCGTCTAATCCATGTGGAGTAACAAAGTGTGTATCTTTTAAGTTTAATTCCATAGCCTTTTTATTCATTAAATAAGAAAAATTTTCTGCGGAGCCACTAATGTGTTCGGCAATTGCTACGGCGCAGTCATTTCCAGAACGAAGCATTAAACCGTATAATAGGTCATTTATAGAAATTTTCATATCTTTAATTAAACCAAGAGTAGATCCAGAGACAGAAGCTGCTTGTTTAGATATAGTAGTAATATCATTTAAATTTACTTTTTCTAGGGCTATAATACAAGTCATAATTTTTGTTGTAGATGCCATTGCTACTTTATCATAAGGATTTTTTTCGTAAAGTATGCTTAGAGTTTTTCTATCTATTACTACTATGTTTTTTGAATTTGTTACAGGTTCATTAGTAGAAGTTGTCGATACTTCGGAAAATGGATATTCTTCCATTTCATCAAACGTGAAAATATCATCTGCATAAACTATATTGTTAATTAATATTATAAAAGTAAAAAAAAGTCCAAATATTTTTTTCATTGTCTAAATCTCCTCATAAAAATGTATGTAAATTTAAAAAAATATATTCTAAAATTTAAAAGTAATTTATAATTCATATATATAATTTTGAAAAAGCTTAAAAATCAACAAATAAGAGCAAAAATTTACATAAATCTATTGATTTTGGGACAAAAATGTAATATAATTGATATGTGTTATGTATAACAAGTGGCTCTAAATATTGAGAATATTTAATCTTATATATATTCTTGACATAAAGAAAAAAATAGAGTTTAATATACTATATAATAATATAACTATAACTATGTAAAAATAAGGAAGGTAGATTGTATTATGTTGAAAAAAAGAATTTCAAAAATTGTTTTTATATTGGCATGTATAATAACTTTGATTATGCCATATACGTCAACAGTACTTGCTGCAACATTAACTCACGAAGATGTAAAAACAGAATTGCAAGTTCTTATTATGCATGAAGGAGGACCTGAAGCAAGTGGAACATTAACAGAATCACAACAGCAATTTTATGATACTCAACCACATGGCTACAAAATAGGAGAAACAACAATATATAAAATAATTGCTAAAGCTGATATGGAGTATCAAAATGTTTTCTATTGCTTAAATGCAACTAAATCATTCCCTGGAGTAACAAGTTCAGGATTAAATAGTTTAGAATATACAAATGTTGCTGATTTAAAAGATCCTACAGATTCAGATGTAAAAGCTTTACACTTAAGTGCTGAATACTCAAATGATGAACCTACATGGACTTCAAATTATAAAGCATTAATGTGGTTAGTTGATAATATGTATCTAGAAAAAGAAACGCCAGAACAAAAAGATGATTATTTAGCAAAAGCTTTTAAAGATTATGATGGAAGTGATATAGATACAGTAAAGGCATTATTAACAGATGATGATATAGATGTTGTTCAACAATATGCAATATGGTATTTTACAAATCATGATACAGATAAATATGCTAAAGATAATTTGCAAGCAGTAACATTGTCAACAATGCTTAATCCAAATGAGTTCAATTCATATAATAATTTAAATGCTGAATATGCAGAACGTCAAGATATGGCAGCATACTTATTTAAGTATTTAATTGAATCTGCTCAAGCAGGAGTAAGTGATGAAGTTACATATCCATCAATGGCACAAACAACACAACCAAATCTTTCTGAAATTGAAAAAGAAGGATATTATGTTGTAGGACCATTTAAAGTAAATAATGGTACAGCTAGCGAAACAGAGTATTCACTAAAATTATTGGATCAAAACAATGTTGAAATTCCAAGAGAAGATTATGAAATACTTATTGAAGGTGAACAAAATTTTTCAGATAAAAACGTAAATGAAATTTTTGATAAACAATATTATGTATATATACCAGAATCAAATAAAACAATAACAAGTGTTAATTTAGAATTATCATATACAAGTTATGAAACAAAAGCTTCATTATGGATAAATCCAACAGAAACTGAAGGAAATAAGGTATATCAACCAGTAACTTTATTAACTAGAGAAAAAACACCACATAAAGCAGATAAATCTTATCAAATAGATAGAAGAACAGCTGATTTAGCTTTAAGAAAATATATAGTAAAAGTAAATAATGATGTAATTAATAGAAATCCTACAGTAGATGTTACAGGATTAAAAGAAGAAACAAGTAAAACAGCTGAGTATAAACATGCTAAAAATCCAATAAAAGTATCAGTAGGAGATACCGTTTTATATGAGATTAGAGTATATAACGAATCTGATATTGATGCAAATGCAACAGTAATAGTAGATGCATTACCAAATGGATTAGAATATATTGAAGAAAGTGAAATAAACCAGACATACGGATGGGAGAAAATTTCAGAAGGCAATAATAGAACAGTATATTCAACAAATTATCTATCTACAGAAGACCATACTATAAAAGGATTTGATAAACAAAATGATGATACGTTAGATAGTGATTATGTACAAATTGAATGTAGAATTTCAGAAAATGCTTTAGCATCTGCAATATTAACAAATATTGCAGAAATAGAAAATGATGATATTGATGATAGAGATTCTATACCAGGAAATAATGATTATATTGATAATGATTATGATTCTTCAAATTATACAGGAGATAATAATAATCAACAAGATTTAACAGATGATGATTATTTTTACAAAGGTAGAGAAGATGATGATGACTTTGAAAAAGTAGAAGTAGAAGGAAAAATATTTGACTTAAATTTAAAGAAATTTATAACAAGAGTAAATAATAGTGCGCCAAATCCAAGTAGAGAACCATCTGTAGATGTAACTGGTTTAAAAGATGGATCAAGTGTTGATGCAAAATATACAACTAAAAAGACACCAGTTGTTGTTGAAAAAGGAGATATAGTTACATATACAATAAGAGTATATAATGAAGGTGAACTTGCAGGGTATGCAGAAGAAGTTGCTGATTATATACCAGAAGGTTTAGGATTTTTAGTTAATTATATAACTAATGTTGATAACTATTGGTTAATTCCTGAAGGATCTAATACAATAAAATTAAATACGATAGAAAATGGAACAAAAAATTTATCAATAGAAGACTTTAATGGAGTAAAGAGTTTAGATGAAGTAGAAATCCTTCCAGGATTATCAAAAATAACATCAACAAAATTAAAATATTCATCAGTAGATAATAAAAATTTAATTGATGGTTTTGACAAAGAAAACGGAACAAAGTTAGATTATAAAGATATACAAGTAACATGTATAGTATTAAAAGATGATTTACAAAATAATAGTTTTAGAAATGTTGCAGAAATAACAAAAGATCTTGATGAAAATGGAAAAGATGTAATAGATAGAGATTCTACTCCAGATTCAATAGATGTAGATAAATATCCTGAAGGAACTCAAGATGATGATGATTATGAAGATTTAACAACAGAACCAAAAGAATTTGATTTAAGTTTACAAAAATTTATAACAAAAGTACAAGATCAATCTATTAATGATAGAGAACCTCAGGTTGTTGTAACAACAGATGGTAAGATAAAATTTACAGTAAGTAATAATGCAAAAGAACCATTAAAAGTTGAAAATGGAAATACAATCATATATACAATAAGAGTATATAATGAAGGAAATATTGCTGGATATGCAAAAGAAGTATCAGATAACTTGCCAGAAGGATTAGAATTTTTAATTGACAATGATACAAATAAAAAATATGAATGGAAATTGTATGATAAAGATGGAAACGAAACAAAAGATTTAAGTCAAGCTGTAACAGTTAAAACAAATTATTTATCAAAAGAAAGATCAGAAGAAAGAAAAGAAAATAATCTAATAGAACCATTTAATCCAAATGCTGATATTAGTAATAATAAGGATAATTTAAATCCAGATTATAGAGATATTCAAATAGCTTTTAAAGTTGTAGAACAAGCGGTTAAAGGACAACAAAGAGTAATAAAGAATATAGCAGAAATAACAGATGATGAGGATGAAAATGGAAATCCAGTAGATGATGTTGATTCAACACCAGGAAATAAAAAAGATGATGAAGATGATATAGATGATGAAGAAGTATATGTTAAATATTTTGATTTAAGTCTTCAAAAAGATTTAACTAAAATAATAATAACAGAAAATGGAACAACTAGAGAAATATCAGTTTCATCAACAGATGGATTACAAAAAGTGGAAATTCATAGAAAGAAAATAAATTCTACTACAGTAAAATTTGTTTATAATATAACTGTAAAAAATGAAGGTGAGATAGCAGGGTATGCTACAGAAATTACAGACTATATACCAGAAGGATTAGAATTCATTCAATCTGAAAACTCACAATGGACTCCAATTTCATCAAATGTAATTACAACAAATGCATTAGCAGAGACCAAATTAGAACCAGGTCAAACAGCTTCAGTTCAAGTAGTATTAAAATGGATTAATGGAGAAAATAATTTTGGATCAAAAGTAAATGTTGCTGAAATAAGTGAAGACAAAAATGATAGTGGTACACCAGATATAGATTCTACTCCAGACAATAGAGTACCAACCGAAGATGATATAGATAATGCAGAAGTTGTTTTATCAATATCTACAGGTACAGCTCCAACATATATTACTTTAACAACAATAGTTCTTGTAATAATGTCAGTTGGTATTGTATTAATAAAAAAATATGTATTAATGTAATATAATTTAAAAAATAGGCTTTGTTTTAGACAAAGTCTATTTTTATATTATAAAAATTATAAAGATAAATTAATATAATTGCTTCATACAATATACTAAAAAATGTATAAAAAGGTAATTTTTTGTGTTTACAATAAAAAACCTATATGTTATAATTTAACATGAAATAAAAAAGATAAATAGTAGACGAGGAGTTGTACAAATGAATCAAATATTAGATTATAATCCAAATAAAACTTCAGGAGGAGGAAGTTCGAAATCAGATAAAATAGTTAGAGTTTTTGCAGTGTTACTTGCAATTTTTGCTGTATGTTTGCTTGCAGGAGGAGCATATGGAATATATAAAAATAACAAAGATAATAAGCTTCAAACAGAGGCACCTACTCAAGCAAAAATAACTATAGAACAAGGGGAAACAACAGCTATTATAAAAGTAAGTCATGATAAAGCAATAGAAAAATTAATATATAGTTGGGATTCTGGAAAAGAAAGTAGTATAAAAGGTACTGGAGAATCTTATATGGAATCTGAAATACCACTTGTTGCAGGAACTCACACATTAATGGTAAAAGTAACAGACGTTGATAAAGTTGAAACATTGTATAAAAAAGAAATAACATCTGCAAATGGTGAAGATAAAATTTATCCAGAAGTAAATTTGGAAGTTATAGAAGGTCCAAAAATTAGAATAACAGCAACAGATGAAACTGCAATGGATTTCTTAACATACAGATGGAATGATGGAGAAGAGATAAGAGTTGATGTATCAGAAGAGGATAATAAGAAAATACAAGTTGATATAGATATATTAAAAGGTAAAAATGATTTATTAGTAGTTGCAGTTGATAAAAATAATAACAATACTACAAAGAGCAATTCATATACAGGAGTTGTAAAACCAGAGGTAGTAATAACAATTGCAGTAGATAAAAGATCTGCAGATGTAGTTTGTAAACATGAGAACGGAATTAAAGAAGTTAGATTAAAAATAAATGATGAAGTTTATAATATTGATATAGGAGAAGGAAATCCTACAGAAGTACCATTTAAAATTGAAGAACAATATTTTGCAGAAGGAACTAATGTTATAACTGTAACAGCAATTAGTGTTGATGATACAGAAACAGAAGTAACAGAAGAAGTGATACCAGATGAACAAGAGCAACCTGAAGAGCCAGAATCACCAATTAATATAGATATACAAAATGTAGAAGATAGCTTAGAAGTAGCATCTCAAGCTTCAATAAGTACATCTGCTGGAATAAAAGAAATATTACTTTATATAAATGGTGAAGCTTATGTGGTAGGATTAGATGAAGAAAATCAAAAAGAAATATCTTTTGAAATTACTTATGATCTTTTAAATGAAGGTGATAATGAAGTTACTATAAAAGTAACAGATATAAATGGAGAAGAGAAAGAAGAAACAGTAACAATAACACGTTAATAAAATAAAAGGGGAAATATATGGTTCATGAAATATATATAGTAGACAATAAGAATGAACTACGAGATAAATTAACAGATAGTTTTAAAAGAGAGGTTGATGAATATAAGTTTAAAACAATAAAAACAACCGAACTTGAAGTTGCTTTAAGAAACATACCTTCTTTAATTATAATTGATGAAGATAACACAGATATAAATATAGTTGAGTTTTGTAAAAGTATTAGATCAAATGAAGATAACAGTATTACACCAATAATTGTTATAAGTTCTAATAGAGAAAAAGAGCATTCTGTTGATGTACTTAAGACAGATGTGCAATATTATATAAAGAAACCTCTAGATGATGAATACTTTTTCTATACAATAAAAAATATAGTAGGATTACTTACTAAAAACAGAAGGATTAGTCCATTAACAGGCCTACCAGGAAATGTTCAAATACAAACAGAAATGAAAAAAAGATTACTTAATAAAGAAACTTTTGCAATATTATATTTTGATTTAGATAATTTTAAGGCATATAATGATGTGTATGGATTCTCAAATGGAGATGAAATAATAAAATTTACAGCAAGAACTATATCAAAACATATACATCAAATAAAAAATAGCGATAATTTCGTTGGTCATATTGGAGGAGATGATTTTGTAGCAATTATTGGACCAACAGATTATGATAAAGTTTGCCAAGATATAATTCAAGAATTTGATAAGTATGCAGTTGATTTCTACAATGAAGTAGATATAGAAAGAGGATATGTAGAAGTTGCAAATAGAAGAGGGATTATAGAACAATTTCCTTTAACTACAATTTCTATTGCAGTATTAGAAGTAGATTCTAAAATATATAAAACAACTCTTGAAATAGGTGAAATAGCAAGTCAAATAAAGCATCAGGCAAAATCAGTTTTAGGAAGTACGTATATTATTAATAAAAGAAGATTTTAAATATTTTAATATGAATTAAATATTAAATAGAAGAGAACTTTTATTTTGAAAGTTCTCTTTATAATTATAAGGATGTGTTGTACTTTTTTAATCCAAGTTCAAAGACATCCAGAAATAATTTAACTTTAAAAGTTAGTTTTGATCAAGGCGATACCTGGCCAGAAAAGAATTGGATG
>CANROH010000027.1 GCA_947632185.1 uncultured Clostridia bacterium | reverse complement strand
AAATATGTTATTATATAAAAGTACAAATTCTATTTGTACAACTATAAATTGTTTAATAAAAATATTATATAAAAAGCCATAAAATAGCTTAAATACTAGAAAAATAAAGGAGGAGTAACTATGTCAGGTCATTCAAAATGGCATAATATTGCGGCAAAGAAGGGAAAAGCAGATGCTGCAAGAGGAAAAATATTTACTAAATTAGGTAGAGAATTATTAATAGCAGTAAAACAAGGTGGACCAGATCCATCTGGAAATTCTAAATTAAAAGATGTAATAGCTAAATGTAAAGCAAATAATATGCCTAATGATACAATTAATAATGCAATAAAAAAAGCTTCAGGAGCAGGAACTAATGAAGTTTATGATGAAATCACTTATGAAGGATATGGACCAAGTGGAGTTGCTGTAATAGTAAATGCATCTACAAATAATAAAAATAGAACTGCTGCTGATGTTAGACATGTTTTTGATAGAGCTGGTGGAAATTTAGGTACAAGTGGTTGTGTTTCTTATATGTTTGAAAAAAAGGGAGTTATTGTTATAGAAAAAGCTGAATGTAGTTTAGCAGAAGATGATTTAATGATGCTTGCTATAGATGCTGGAGCAGAAGATTTTTCTTCTGAAGAGGAAGTTTATCAAATAACTACAGCTCCAAATGATTTTACAACTGTATCTGAAAAATTAGCTGATAATAATCTAACATTTTTAGAAGCAGGAGTTCAAATGGTTCCTAATACATATATATCATTAGATGAAAAAGATTCTGAAAAAATGCAAAGATTAATAGATAATCTAGAAGATCTAGATGATGTTTTAGAAGTATTTCATAATTGGGAAGAATAAAATGTATTACACATATATAATTAGATGCGAAGACAATTCTTTATATACAGGTATGACTTCTAATCTTGAAAGAAGATTAGAAGAACATTTTTGTAAAGATAAAAAATGTGCTAAATATACAATGTCACATAATGCAAAAAAGTTAGAAAGTGCATGGCAATCTGAAAGTAGAGTGTTGGCTTCTAAATTAGAATATCGTATAAAGAAATTAAATAAAGAAGAAAAAGAACAATTGATAAAAGATAAAAACAATAAATTGTTAAATATATTTTTGGGAGATACAATAGAAGTTGATAAATATCAAAAAATAGATTTATAGATACCTAAAAAATGGCAATCGCGTATCTGCGGTTGCCATTTTCCTTTTGTTATGTATAAAAAAGCAAAAATGTAAGAAAATAACATTTAATATATGAGAAAGGAAATGTTATTTAAACATTTAAGGTGAATATTGTTATGTTTTTTAGAACTGATATGGCTGTAGAGAGAAGAGATTTATATAAATCTGCCAATAAATTAGAAGAAGAAATTAATGGGATAGAATGTGAAGAACAAAAAATAGACGATATAACTGTTACTAGAGTAAAGATAACAAACAGAGAAGGGGAACAGGCTCTAGATAGAAAAATGGGAAATTATATAACTATAGATATAAAAAAAATTAATAATATTACTACTGAAAAAGAACAAAAAATTATAGAAACTTTTTCAAATGAATTATCAAAAATTATAGATAAACATGTTAATAAAAATGAAGAAATTCTTATTGTTGGATTAGGAAATCTTTATGCAACACCAGATTCTTTAGGTTCAAAAGTTGTACAAAATATTGAAATTACTAGACACATTAAAATTTATCTTCCAAATGCAATAGATAAAAATACAAGAAGTGTTAGTGCTATAACTCCTGGAGTCCTTGGAACTACAGGGATAGAAACAATTGAAATCGTTAGAGGAATTGTTGATAATATAAAACCAAAACTTGTAATAGCAATAGATAGTTTATGTTCAAAAAACATTGATAGAATTAATAAATCAATACAAATTTCTGATACAGGAATAATTCCTGGAGGTGGTGTTGGTAATAAACAAGAGGAGCTTTCAGAAAGAACTCTAAATATTCCTGTAATTGGAGTTGGAATTCCAACTGTTTTAGATGCTGCTACTATTGTTATAGATACTCTAAATAGATGTGATATTTCTGTTCCTGAAGATGAAATAGTAGATAAAATGAAACTAAATAATTTTAATTTTATTGTTACTCCAAAAGAAATTGATAGTCTAATAGATAGTATGTCAAACATTGTTTCTGAAGGAATAAATATGTGTATATAAAAATTATTTTTTCTCTTGTTTTTTTTTTATTATAATATATAATTATAGTATTAAAATAAAAGGGGATAAAAAATGAGTAATAAAGGTATAGCAAAAAACATGATAATAATTATAGTTGTTGCAATTATTGTAGTATTAGGAGTATTATATTTTGCAGTTTTAAAAGGTAATAAAAGTTTAGAATATTATAAGGTGAGAGCTCAAAAGTCATCAGAAAATATTTTAATAAAAGATTATAAAACTTTAAGTAAAATACTTAAGAATAATGTTGTTAATGAGAAGATGACAAATTCAGAAACTTATCAAAAAGTAAATGTTGCTGAATATTTTAATGAAGAATATTTTAAAAATAAAAATTTAGCTCTTATTTCTGTGTATGAAGATACTTCAAAAGCTTATATATATTGTATAAATGATATTACTTATAATAATGATGAAACACAGGCAACTATAAATTATACTTATAAAACAGATGGATATGCTGGTAATTTATCTAATGCTTGGTATGAATATTTTTTTGTTGAGCTAGATAAAAAAGTTGAATCTGTTATATTTAATATTGATAATGATACAATTGAAAAATAACGTAAAGCTAGAGAGTAGTCTAGCTTTATTTTTTTGAATAAGATAAACACACTAATGGAAAAATATGAATAATATAAATTAATAAAATTGATATAATGATTTTGCCAATTTAAAAGAGAAGGAGTGTTTTGTGAAATCTATTTGTATAAAATCTGTTAGTGAGGAGAAAATTTCATTTTTAATTGACCTTTTAGAAAAAATACCTATTAATATTTATATTTCAAATTATAGATTTAAGACTTTCGAAAATTTAATTATACATTATCCATCAGACGAATATATAGATGAATTTTATGATACTGTTACAATAGTAATTAAAAAATGCATAGAACATTTTTATGAAGATACTTTTATACGAAAAAATGTTGAGAATAATTATTTTTATTTAAGCAGTTTAGAAAGAAAATATATTTTTGAGATAACTAAAAAGGTTTTAGAGTTACCTGATGAAAAAATTGGGTATAAAAATAATATATTAAAAAATTGCATAAAAAAATATTTGTTAGAAAATAAAAAAATTCTTATTGAAGGATTTGTGAACTTTAGGATAAAAGAATATAAGGAATTATTAGAAAAAATTGTTGAAGTGTCAGTTTTTAGTTATTTAGATTTAATTACATTTTAAATTTATATTAAAATAAATATAAGTTAGGATATATTGATAATTATTGAAATTTGTAGTAAAGTATATAGAGAAAGAAGGGTGGTAAATAATATGTTAAAAGAAAAGTTATTAGAAGATTTAAAAAATTCTATGAAAGAGAAAAATGAAATAAGAAAAAATACAGTTCAGATGGTTAGAGCTGCAATACTACAAATTGAAAAAGATAAGGGAATTACTGTAGAAGATGATAAAATTATAGAAATTATAGCAAAAGAAGTTAAAGTAAAAAAAGATGCACTTGTTGATTTTGAAAAAGGTGGTAGAGATGATTTAGTAAATCAAACTAAAATGGAGATTGAAATTTTACAAGAATATTTACCAAAACAATTATCAAAAGAAGAAATAAAACTTGAGATACAAAAAGTTATTAGTGATTTGGGAGCTACTTCTATTAAAGATATGGGACCTGTTATGAAAGAAGCAAAATCTAGAATAGGAGCAGGAGCTGATGGTAGAGCTATAAATGAAGTTGTAAAAGAATTATTAAATTAATATATAAAATTAAAAAGCCTCTTTTTAAAGAGGCTTTTTATATTAGTTTTATGCATAAGCCTGACGGCTTTTTTTGAATGAAAGTAAATTTGTAATTTCGTTTGATTTTTTGATTTGCTTTCGAGCTTCTTCTTGTGCAATTTGTCTTGCTTGTTTATCTGCAACTGTTTCACAAATTGCTTTTTGATAAGCCCAATGTGTATCTTCTGAAATTTTTGACCAATTATATTGTTCTTTTACTTTAACTATTGCATTTTTTGATACAGTATCACAAAGATTTGGATCAAATAGTAGGGCAAGAATAGAATCTGCAAGAGAATTTGGATTTCCTGCATAACTTTTCATTCCTGTAACACCATGATCAACTATTTCATTTAAACCACCAATATCAGATACAACTACAGGAGTTCCAGAAAGCATTGCTTCAAGAGCTACAATTCCAAAAGGTTCATATGTACTAGGAAATACTGCAACATCAGCACATTTATACATTCTTTGAACATCTTTTGAACCAAGATATCCAGTAAAGTAAACTTTACTACCTAATCCTAAATTGTTTACTTCATCTCTTAATTGATCTATCATTCCGCCTTTACCAGCAATTATTAATTTTGAATCATTATAATGTTGTAATATTTTTGGCATAGCAGCTATAAGATTTTGAACACCTTTTTCATAAACTAATCTTCCCATGAAAAGAATAATTTTTTCATTATCCATAGCGAATCTTCTTCTAAAATCATAATCCTTTTCAATTCCATTAAATAAATTAAGATTTACACCATTTGGAACAACATTTATTTTGTCATATGGAAGTCCGAATAATCTTTGTAATTCATTTTTCATGTAATTACTATTAACAATTACTTCTGAAGATTCATATGTAAGCATCCATTCAGTATCATTTATATATTTTTGCATTTCACTTCTAATACCACTGTTTCTACCAGCTTCTGTTGCGTGAATTGTAGAAACTAAAGGAATATTATAAGCAAATTTTAAAGTTTTTCCAGCATATGCTGTTAACCAATCATGAGCATGTATAACATCAAATTTTCCTTTTTCATTAATGATTTCACCAACTTTTGCTATCATATTAAAATTAAGTTGCATTACCCAATCAATAAAATTATTTGGAGAGATCATAAAATTATCAACTCTGTAAACATTTACACCTCCGTCATCCTCAAAATAAGGTACGTTACCGTCTTTATAAGTTACAACAGTAACTTCATGACCATCGCTTATAAGTTTATGAGATAAATCATGAACAACTCTTGAAATTCCTCCAACAACTCTTGGTGGATATTCCCATGATAGCATTAAAATTTTCATTTAAAAAAGTACTCCTTTCAATATTTCTTTTGTTGAATTTAATATTTTACACTTTATCTTGTTACATTGTATACAAAATGAAACTAAAAGTAAACAATTTCTGACAAAAAAAGCCAAAAAAAGTATTACATTTTTGTAACATTTTTTACAAAAATGATAAAATTCCATTTAATTTCATGTTTAATGTAATAATAGGTAAAATTTATTAGAAAAAATAAATTAATTTAAAAAAATCTATTGAAGTTTTTATACTTTATAGATATAATATAAAATATTATTGGATTAGAAGTATTTTTATAATATTTATAAATTATACCAAGGAGGAAAAAGAAAAATGCTAAAGAACGAAGAGGCTGAAAAAGGCGATTTAGACTCTAAGGAAATTGTAGAAGAAAGTAGAAAAAAAGTTATAACAGAAAATGCGGTAACTGCAGAAAATGGGGATTTTGATGCAGAGATAAATTCTTCAAAAGATAATGAGCCAAATAAAAAAGAGACTTCAAAAACTAAAACTAAAGTTGATGAAGAAAAAGTAATTGAAAAAATTAAAAGCTTTATTGCCAAAATTGTTGCTATGCAAGAGGAAGCAAGAAAAGAAGAAAAGCAAGAAAAAGAACAAAAAAAGGAAGATAAAATAGCAATTAAAGATAATACCGAAAAAAATGACTACAGTAATAAAGCTAATTATATGCTTGAGTATTATGATTTACCATATAGGTATAATGAGACTGTTGTAAAAATACTAGCTCAAACTCCAAAAAGATTATTTGTTTATTGGGATATAGCAGATAGCGATAGAGAAAAATATATAAGAACTTTTGGTGATGACTTCTTTGAAAAAACTTATCCAATATTGTTAGTTTATAATGAGGATATGAAATATGTTAAAGAAGTACCAATTAATGATTTCGCAAATAGTTGGTATATAGATGTTCAAGATCCTAAAACTAGATATACAATTCAATTAGGTAGAAAATTTAAACAATATCCTACTAATATTGATATGAGAAAAATCGAAGAAAATAGTATTATATTAAGAACTGATTATTTACCATTTGCAAATTCTAATATTTTAGAGGCACCAAATGATCATGTTTTATTAGAATATTTGCCTAGATTTATAACATTTAGAAATGTTAAGACTAATAAAGAATATATAAAAGACATAAAAGGCTTAAAAAATGTTTTCGGAAAAAATTATAAAGTAAAAGAATTTTATAAAGAAAATTATAAAGAAGAATTAAAAGAAGGAATATTTGATATGGCAAATCCATCTTCAAAACTTTCAAGTTCAACTTTTAAATAAAATTTACTAATTATAGTTTTATCTAAAACTTACATAAGAATAAACTTAAAAATGCAATCATAAAATGCAAATGTAAATTTTGCATTTTGTATTTTGAAAGGAAAAATATAAATGAAAAATATAAAAGGATATGTAAATTTTATATTACATGCACATCTTCCATATATACATCATCCAGAAAGTGAAGATTATTTAGAGGAGGAATGGCTATTTGAAGCTATTTCTGAAACATATATACCATTACTTTTAAATTTTGAAAAATTAGAAAAAGAACATGTTGATTTTAGAATTACAATGACTATGACACCACCGCTTTTAAATATGTTAGATAATGACCTGTTGCAGGAAAGATATATAAAATATTTAAACAAACATATAGAGCTTTGCGAAAAAGAAGTAAAGAGAACTGTATATGATTCAAGATTAAATAGCTTATCACATTATTATTTAGATAGATATACAAACGATTTGCATGTATTTAAAGATATATATAAATGCAATATAATAACAGGCTTTAAGCATTTTCAAGATGCAGGTTTTCTAGAAATTATAACTTGTGGAGCAACACATGGATATTTCCCAATTTTATATGTTAATGAAAAAACAGTTAGAGCTCAAATTGCAGTTGGTGTTGAAACATATAAAAAGTTTTTCGGTAAACAGCCTAGAGGAATATGGCTTCCAGAATGTGGTTATGTACCAGAAGCAGATAAATATTTAAAAGAATTTGGAATCGAATATGCAATAGTAGAAACTCATGGAGTTTTATATGCAGATCCAACTCCTATTTATGGTACTTATGCCCCTATAGTTTCAAATGATGGATTAATTGTATTTGCAAGAGACTTAGAATCATCAAGGCAGGTATGGAGCTCTATTAATGGATATCCAGGTGATTTCAACTATAGAGAATTTTATAGAGATATTGGATATGATTGTGATTATGAATATATAAAACCTTATATTGCAGCAAATGGTGCCAGAGTAAATACAGGAATAAAATATTATAGAATTACAGGAAAAGATTGTCCAAAAGATTATTATGATGTAAGATGGGCTATGGATTCTGTAGAAAAGCAAGCAGGACATTTTTTGGATTGCAGAAATGCTCAAATTGATTATTTATCAAATTATATGTCAAATCCACCAATTATTACATGTCCTTATGATGCTGAATTATATGGACACTGGTGGTACGAGGGCCCATATTGGCTTTATATATTATTTAAAAAGATTTATTATGATGATTGTAATTTTAAATTAATTACTCCAAGTGAATATATAGATATGTATCCTGAAATGCAAGTTTCTACTCCTTGTCGTTCTAGTTGGGGAGCAAATGGATATAGTGAAGTTTGGTTAAATCAAACAAATGATTATGCTCATCGCCATTTACATAAAGCAGGAGATAGAATGTGTGAACTTGCAAGTCTTTATCCTAATGAAGGAGATACATTAAGAAGACAAGCATTAAATCAATGTGCTAGAGAACTACTTTTAGCTCAAAGTAGTGACTGGTTATTCATAATAACTAATGGAACAATGGTTGAATATGCTCATAAAGCTATTAAAGATCATATAGGAAGATTCACAAAATTATATTATCAAATTAAAAATGATAAGATTGATGCAAAATACTTATTAGAAATATTAGATAAAGATGATATTTTCCCTGAAATCGATTATATGATTTATTATTAAAGGATGTAAAAGGAGAAAAATTCATGAATGTTTATGATGAAGTGAATAATTTGGCTAAAGCAATAAAAGATTCGAAAGAATATAGTGAATACAAACAAGTAAAAGCTGAAATAAATAAAATGCCAGATTTAAAACAAAAAATAGATGAATTTGAAAAAATTCGTTATGAGGAACAATTATTAGCAATGCAAGGTGAAAAACAAACTGACGAGAAAATGAAAAAATTACAAGAACTTTATGAAATTCTAGTTAAAAATCCTAGTGTTAAAGATTACTTTGATAAAGAAGTAAGATTTAATGTATTAATTGCGGATGTAAATAAGATTATTGGTGAAGCAATTAAAGATGTTTTATAATAAGTATTAAAAAAGATTTAATTAGTCATACCGAAAGTGTGCTTAATTTAATCTTTTTTTTATATAGTTTTATAAATATAAATTTATTGTATTATAGGTTACATAAAAATAATATATATTATTAACATATGTTATTATAAGTGCGATGTTCTAATAAAATAGTAATTGATATAAATATAATTTTGTTATATAATATATTCCAAAGTTTTATTTTAGGAGAAAAGGAATGAATAAAAAATGGGAATTCTATAATCAAAATCAAGAAAAGGTAAAAGAAATTTCAAAAACTTTTAATATATCTCCGCTACTTGCTACAGTTTTAGTTAATAGAAACATAGTTGAAAACAAAGATATAGAATTATTTTTGAATCCTACTAGAAATGATTTTCATGATCCATATTTAATGCCTGATATGAGAAAGGCTGTAGATAGAATAATTAAAGCAATAAAAAATAATGAAAAAACAATTATATATGGTGATTATGATGTAGACGGGATAACTAGTATAACAGTTTTATCAAAATTTTTAAAAGAACGTGGTTTAGATGTTGGACATTATGTTCCTAATCGTTTAGATGAAGGTTATGGGTTAAATAAAGATGCTATTAAAAAAATTTATGATGAAGGATATAAACTCATTATAACTGTTGATTGTGGGATTTCTGGTACTGAAGAAGTAGAATATGCTTATAGTTTAGGAATGGAAGTTATTGTAACTGACCATCATGAACCTCTTGATAAACTTCCAAAAGCTTTAGCTGTAATTGATTGTAAGAGAAAGGATAATAAATATCCATTTAATAGTTTAGCTGGAGTTGGAGTTGCATTTAAGTTGATTCAAGCATTAGGCATTGAATTAAAACTTGATGAAAAAGAATATTTAAAATATTTAGATATTGTTTGTATAGGAACTATTTCAGATATTGTACCTTTAGTTGATGAAAATAGAGTTATTGCAAAATTAGGATTAAAATTAGTAGAGAAAACTCGTGTACCAGGTGTGAAAACACTATTAGATGCTTCTGGTTATAAAGAAGTTAATTCTAATACAATATCTTTTGGAATTGCTCCTAGAATAAATGCATGTGGAAGAATGGGACATGAACAAGATGCTTTAGAGTTATTTTTAACAGATAATATAAATGAAGCTATGACTATAACAGAAAATTTAAATGAATATAATAGAAAAAGACAAGATATAGAAAAAAGAATTTTTGAGGAAGCTATAGCAAAAATTGAAAAAGAACATCTTGATAAGAAAAATGCAATTGTACTTAGTGGAGAAAATTGGCATCATGGAGTTATAGGTATTGTTGCATCTAAAATAACAGAATTATATTTTAAACCTAGCATATTGATATGTTTTGAAGGAAATGAAGGTAAAGGTTCGGGAAGAAGTATTCTTGGATTTGACTTACATGGTGCTTTATGTAGTTCAAGCGAATATTTAGAAAAATATGGCGGACACGAAATGGCTGTTGGGTTAAGCATAAAAAAAGAGATGTTTGAAGGTTTTAAAAATAAATTTGAAGAAGTAGCCAAAGATTCACATATTGATGAAATTGTTCCAGTAATAAAAATAGATAAAGAAATTAATTTAAAGGAAATAACTGTAGAAAATGTAGAAGAACTAAAATTGCTAGAACCATTTGGAGAAGCAAATAAAACACCAATTTTTATTTATAAAAATTTGCGTATAGATTCAATTAGAGCACTATCAGAAGGAAAACATTTAAAGCTTACGTTAAAAGATGGAAATACGATTGTAAATGCAATTGGTTTTAATATGGGGCAATATGCAGAAGAATATTTAATTGGCGATAAAATAGATGTAATAGGCGTTTTAGAAGTAAATACTTTTAATGAAATTAAAAGCGTACAAATTAATTTAAAGGATTTAAGAAAATCTTATTGATATATTAGAGGGGATTTTTTATATGTCAGAAAATAAAGAAGTAACAATTGAAGATATAATAAATTTGCAGAAAAAAAATTATCCAAATAGTGATACAGCTCTTATTAGAAGAGCATATGAGTATGCTAAAGAAAATCACGGGAATCAGTGCAGAAAATCAGGTGAGCCATATATGATTCATCCTGTTAATGTTGCTTATATTCTTGCAACTTTAGGATTAGATGATGAAACTTTATGTGCAGCATTACTTCATGATGTTGTAGAAGATACGCCTAAAACACATGAAGATTTAGTTAGGGATTTTGGAGAAACAATTGCTGAAATGGTTGCTGGTGTTACAAAACTTGGAACTTTAAGATATACAACTGCAGAAGAGCAACAAGTTGAAAATTATAGAAAAATGTTCTTAGCTATGGGCAAAGATATAAGAGTAATTTTGATAAAATTAGCTGATAGATTACATAACATGAGAACTCTAAAATATTTATCAAGAGATAGACAGATAGCCAATGCAAAAGAAACACAAGATTTATATGCACCACTTGCTAACAGATTAGGTATATATTCTTTAAAATGGGAGCTTGAAGATTTAAGTTTTAAATATTTGTATCCTGAAGAATATCGCGAAATAGTTAATGGACTAGATAAAAAAAGAGAAGAAAGATTAAAATTTTTAAATCAAATTCAAGAAGATTTATCAGAAGAGATAAAAAAACAAGGAATCAAAGCTGAGGTTACAGGAAGAGCAAAGCATTTATATAGTATTTATAGAAAGATGCAAAGAGATAATAAAACATTAGATCAGATATATGATTTATTTGCATTAAGAATTTTAGTAGATACTGTTAAGGATTGTTATGCTGTATTAGGAATTGTTCATGAGATGTATACACCTATGCCTGGAAGATTTAAGGATTATATTGCTGTTCCAAAAAAGAATATGTATCAATCAATACATACGACACTTTTAGGGCCAAAAGGAACACCTTTTGAAGTTCAAATACGTACATGGAGCATGCATAAAACTGCAGAATATGGAATTGCTGCTCATTGGGCTTATAAAGAAGCAAGTAATAAAGGAACTAAAGAGAATGTCGTTGTTACTGATGATAAACTAGCATGGCTTCGTGAAACTTTGGAATGGCAAAAAAATACAGAAAATCCTGATGAATTTTTAAATACATTAAAAACAGAATTATTTGAAGATGAAGTATATATTTTTACTCCAAAGGGAATGATAAAAGTTTTGCCAAAAGGCGCAACGCCAATTGATTTTGCTTACAGTATTCATGAGCAAATAGGTCATAAAATGGTAGGATGTAAAATTAATAGTAAAATGATGCCTATTATAACTCCTTTAAGAAATGGAGATATTGTAGAAATAATAACATCTGAACAATCTAAAGGACCAAGTAGAGATTGGCTTAAATTTGTAAAAAGTTCTTCTGCAAAAACTAGAATTAATCAATATTTTAAGAAGGCTCAAAGAGCAGAAAATATTGAAAAAGGAAAAGAATTAATTGAAAAAGAAGTTAAAAAAATTGGTATAAAATATTCTGATTTAGTAAAACCAGAATTCCTTGATTTAGTTATTGATAGATATAAATTTCAAACAGTTGATGATTTATATGCAAGTATTGGATTCGGTAGTATATCTGTTAATAAATTAATTGCAAGGCTTTTAGATGAATATAGAAAAGAACATGAAGAAGAGGATTTTGAAGAAAAAATTGAAGAGTTAGCTAAAGAAAAACCAATTAGAAATAGACCTTCAAAAACAGGTGTTGTTGTAAAAGGTATTGATAATTGTTTAGTAAAACTTTCAAAATGCTGTAATCCTTTACCAGGTGATGAAATAATTGGATATATAACAAAAGGAAGAGGCGTTTCAGTCCATCGTACTGACTGTGTAAATATCAAAGATTTATTAAATGAAGAAGATAGAATGATAGATGTTTATTGGTTTGATGATACTAATGGTTCTTATAAAGCAGAAATTGAAATATTAGCAAATGATAGAAATGGTTTATTAAAAGATGTTATTAAACAGATTGAAAATTCAAAAGTTAGACTTACTGGAGTAAATTCAAGAACAACAAAAGAAAATATTGCTATTATAGATGTTACTTTAGAAGTAGAAAATACAGAAATATTAAATAAAATTTTATCTGCTTTTAGAAATATTGAAAGTGTATATGATGTTAATAGAAAAAGAGGATAATTGGAGGTACTAATGAAGTTAAAAAGAGTTCAAGTAGTAACACCACAAGTTGGTTTACTTACAAATTCATATGTAGTATGTGATGAAGAAACTAAAGAGGCTATGGTTATAGATCCTGGAGGACAACCAGAGAAAATAGCTGAGGTATTAGATATTTTTGATGCAAATTTAAAATATATTTTTATAACTCATTGCCATGCGGATCATATAGGTGGAGTTAGCGAATTAAAAAAATTGAAAGGTGGAAAAATTTTAGTTAGTCGAGCTGACAGTGAAGGATTATATAATAAAGAAATAAATTTGGCTGAATATATAAACATGGAAGCACCAGTATTAGAAGCTGATTCAAGAGTTGATGATGGAGATTTAATACATATTGGAAACATAGAATTTACTGCTATTGCTACACCAGGTCATACAAAAGGAGGATTATGTTTATATTCAGAAAAAGAGGGGTTAGTATTTACAGGTGATACATTATTTTCAGGAACTTGGGGTAGAACAGATTTACCAACTGGAAATTTTGTAGAAATTATTACTTCAATAACAGATAGACTAATGACACTTCCAGATGATACTATTGTATATCCTGGTCATGGAAAAGTTACAATGATTAAAGATGAAAGAAAAATTTATTTAGAATTAAAGGAAAAAGATTTTTAAGTATAGACATATTGATAATAGAATTAAATCATATTATAAAAGGGGGAAAACATAGATTATGCTACAAAAACCAAAAGGCACAAAAGACTTATTGCCACAAGAAAGTTATAAATGGCAATTAGCCGAAGAAAAGATAAAAAAAGTATTAGAAAGTTATAATTTTAAAGAGATAAGAGTTCCTGTTTTTGAACATACTGAGGTATTTCAAAGAGGAGTTGGAGAAACTACTGATGTTGTACAAAAAGAGATGTATACATTTGATGATAAGGGTGGAAGAAGTATAACTCTTCGCCCAGAAGGAACAGCTGGAGTTGTGCGTGCATATCTAGAAAATGGAATGGGAAGTATGTCAACTCCTGTAAAACTTTGGTATAACATGGGAATGTATAGATATGAAAATGTTCAAAAAGGACGATTAAGAGAATTTCACCAAATTGGTGCTGAACTAATTGGCTCTGAAAGCTATTTAGCTGATGTTGATATTATATTAATGGCAAATAATATATTTAAAACATTAAATATTCCAAATATAAAATTAACTATTAATAGTATAGGTTGTCCAAAATGTAGAGGAAAATATCAAAAAGTATTAAAAGAGTTCATTGGAAAAAATATTGATAGTTATTGTGATACTTGTAAAACAAGATTTGAAAAAAATCCTATGAGAATTCTTGATTGTAAAGAAAAGAAATGTAAAGAGTTAAACGTTGGTGCACCAATGATGATTGATTATTTATGTGATGAATGTAAAGAACATTTTGAAAAAGTTAAATCAACTCTTAAATTATGTAATATTAATTTTGAAGTAGATAGTAGTATAGTTAGAGGATTAGATTATTATACTAAAACTGTTTTTGAATTTATTGATGAGAAATCAGGGCTTACTGTACTTGGTGGAGGAAGATATGATGGATTAGTAGAAGAATTTGGAGGAAAACCTACACCTGCAATTGGCTTTGCAACAGGAGTTGAAAGATTAATGGAAATGTATGAGGAATACAATCCAAATTTAGAAGAAAAAATTCCTGACTTATACATACTTTCTTTAGGAGAAGTACAAAATAAAAAAGCTATAGAAATATCTGAAGCCTTAAGAATATCTGAAGTTATAGTTGAAAAAGATATTTGCGAAAGAAGCTTTAATGCTCAAATGAAATATGCAAATAAAATAAATGCTAAAAATCTTTTAGTAATAGGCGAAACAGAAATTCAAACAGATATTGCAAAAATCAAAAATATGAAAACAGGAGAAGAAAAAGAGGTTAAGTTAAATCCTAATTCAATATTAGAAAAATTAAAATAATCAAAGAGATAGGAAAAATCCTATCTCTTTTGCTTTACTTATATTTTAAAGTCATATCTCAAAAACAATCTAATATAATTTAAGTATTAGAGAGGTTGTTTTTATGATTAATCTAGCTGTTATAAATTTGAAAGATATAATAAAGTTTTTTATAAAATTGTTTTTTATTATAATAATAATTATTATTATTTTTAATGTTTGTAATTCAATTAGAAAAGGAAATTATGTAAAAGTAGAAAATTTAAGGCACAATATATTTTCTACTCATACAGAAATAATGGATAAAACAATTATATTATCTAAATATTTTAATAGCCCAGAAATATCTTCACAAAAAGAAAGCGGAATTAAAAAAATTTTAGTCTCAGAGCTTGCTATTTTTGGAACAGAAGAAGAACTGATGGAAAAAGAGAATCAAGAAGAGGTTACAGAGTTTGAAGATGTTGGAAATAATAATCAATCAGATAATACAAATGCTCAAGAAATAGCTACTAATGTAACTGAGAATATTACTAATATTGAAGAAGTACCTGGTTTATTGCCAACGAAAGTTATAGAAGAAAATAATAAAATTGATAAATATACAGATACATATAAAAGTGTAAAAATAAAAAATGAGTCAAAATACACTTTAACACAAGAGATGTTAACTCCAGATGTAGATTTTACAAATAAGAAAGATATAATAATATATCATTCTCATACATGTGAAAGCTATACTCCAACAGAAAATATGCCATATTTGGCGAGTGGAAATTTTAGGACTACTGATTTAAATTATAGTGTAGCAAGAGTTGGGACAGAACTTACTAACTATTTAACTTTAGCAGGATTCAATGTTAATCATAATACTACATATCATGACTATCCAGCATATACAGGATCTTATACTAGATCTTTAGCTACTATAAACAATATTTTAGCAAATAATGATGCACAATTTGTTATAGATTTACATAGAGATGCTTTGGGGAGCAATAGTAGTTATGCTCCAAGCGTACAAATAGGAGACGAAGTAGCAGCGCAAGTTATGTTTGTTATGCGGAACAGATGGAGGTGATTTGGAACACCCAGATTGGTTAAATAATTTTAAATTAGCTATAAAAATTCAAGAAAAAGCAAATGAAATGTATCCAGGATTATTTAAACCTATAATACTAAGAAATTCAAGATATAATCAACATGTTACAACAGGTGCATGTATAATAGAGGTTGGTGCTACTGGCAATACTTTAGAGCAATGCATTGTGAGCATGAAGTATTTATCAAAAGTTATTTTAGAGGTTATGAAGTAAAAATCTAGCATTTTAAACTAGTATCTAAACTAGTTTAAAGTGCTAGATTTCAATTACTTTATGTGTATAGTCTAAATTTGCTAAAGGTTCTTTTTTATAACCTAAAGTATAAATATTAGTTGCTAGTATATCTTTTGAAATCATATTTCTTAATGCATTATTAGTAGAACTTTCCATGAATTTTTTTACAGATACTATAATTTGTAACTTTGGATTTGATGATGCGATAGCTGATATAATACGTTTACCATGTTTATTAAATCCTAAAACTCTAATATAAGGAATAGTTTTTTTAGATGAAATTATATCTTTTTGAGATATATTAAGTAAAGCATATAATAAAATTCTTTGAATTCTACTTTGAGTATATCTTTTTGATTTTATATTTGTAATTAAATCATTTAGATTATTGTAGTTATTAGCAGAAAATTTTATTTTATTTTCTAATCCTTCTGAAACATCTGGAAGATTAGCTATTTCAGAAAGTGTCATTTTTCTTAAAGCATATATAATTTCTTTTTCAAATACAGATAAATCTGGTACTATTTTTCCATTTTTTATACATTCATCTAATAATTCATATGTTTCAAAAGGTACAACATAATGAACATTTTTTTTATTTTTAATCATTGTTCTTATTGCAGTTGCACTTGCAATACCGTTTTTTTCTTTTTTGCTATTATAGTCTCCATAATCTCTTTTTATTGTAAGAGGAGTTATATTACTTTTATGTCTTTTTAATGCTTTTAAATATTCAACACCTAGTATGTTATTTGGATTAGAAATTATTTCAGTGTATTTTCTTGAACTTCCAAAAAATTGAGAAAGAGCAATCTCTCTAGCTTTAGGGTATGATAATCCTGATTTTATTTGAGCTGATATTAGAGCAGAGAATTCTTTTGGTTCTTTGTATAAAATATTTGCTACATCATTAAGAGGTGTAATTTCTCCAATTTCACTTCCAAAAGAAATATAATCGACTATACCTAAACTATTTAAAATTTTAACAGCTCCATCTGCAAAATTTTCTGCACTAGATATTGCATAAACTGTTGGAAGCTCGATGACAAGGTCTACACCAGCACGTATTGCCATTTCAGCTTTTGTCCATTTGTCTACAAGAGAAGTATCACCACGTTGGACAAAATTACCGCTCATAACAGCTATTGAAAAATCAGTTTTTGTTAATTGTTTAGAAACTTTTAAATGATGTACATGACCATTATGAAAAGGATTGTATTCAGAAACAATTCCTAGAATTCCATTCAAATTAATCACCACCTAAATATTGTAATATTTCAAATTTATTGGTATAATATCATAGATTTATTAAAAAAACAACATAAATAAAAAAGTGGAGAATTAAAATTTATGAAAGAAGTTACAATATATACAGATGGTGCTTGCTCTGGAAATCCAGGCCCAGGTGGTTGGGGAGCTATTTTAATATATGAAGAAAATAGAAAGGAAATCTCCGGTGCAAGTAAAGATACAACTAATAATATTATGGAAATAACAGCAGTTATAGAAGCATTAAAATTATTAAAATTTGAATGTCATGTTAAAATTTATAGTGATAGTGCTTATGTTGTAAATGCATTTAATCAAGGATGGATTTATAATTGGAGAAAAAATAATTGGAAGACAGCAAATAAAGAACCTGTAAAAAATAAAGAACTTTGGGAAGAATTATATGATTTAACTAAAAAACATAAAGTTGAATTTATAAAGGTAAAAGGACATAGTGATAACGAGTATAATAACAGATGTGATTCCTTGGCAACTGGAGCAATAAACACTTTATAATTTTCTTAGAGAGGAGAATATATGAGTTATTTATACAATGGAAAAATGAAAGTTATAGGAGTAACAGGACCATCAGGATCTGGAAAATCAACAGTATCAGAAATACTTAGCAAAAATGAAAATGTTGAAATAATAGATGCTGATGAAGTAGTAAGACAATTAAGTAAGCCAGGGAATGATTATTTAAAAGCTATAAAAAATACTTTTGGACAAGAAGTATTTTTAGATGATGGAAATTTAAATAGAAAGGTTTTAGCAGATAAAATATATAATGATGAAAATTCTAAAAAAAGATTAAATGATTTAACTTTTAAATATGTTGTAGATGAAATATTGCTTAGACTTAAGGAAAATTCAGATAAAAATATAAATATTTCTGTTATAGATGTGCCTTTACTTTTTGAGGCTGGACTTGATAAGTATTGTGATTTTATAATATCAGTTATTGCAGATGAGGAGTTAAAAATAAAAAGAATTTGTAAAAGAGATAATGTTGATATTCAAACTGCAAAAAGTAGACTTAATATACAACATGAAAATAATTTCTATATTGAAAAATCAGATTTTGTAATAAATAATTCAGAAAATTTTGATTTAGAAAATGAAGTAAAAAATATTTTTGAAAAAATAACATTAAAAATTAATTTAAAATAAGAAAGGAATACAAAATGAAAGTCTCAGACTTTAATTACGAGTTACCAGAAAGATTAATTGCCCAACATCCATATGATAAAAGAGATGAAGCAAGGTTAATGGTGCTTGATAGGAAAAATAAAAAAATTGAAGATAAAATATTTAAAGATATAATAGATTATTTAAATCCAGGTGATTGTTTAGTAATAAATAATACAAAAGTTATACCAGCAAGGCTTTATGGTAAAAAAGATACTGGAGCAAATGTAGAGTTTTTATTATTAAAAAGAATTGAAGGAGATATTTGGGAGGTAATGGTAAGGCCTGGAAATAAACTAAAACCAGGTACAAAAGTTACTTTTGGAAATGGATTGTTAGATGCAGAAATTCAAGAAGTATTAGATGGTGGAAATAGAAAAGTTAAATTTGAATATAAAGGAATTTTTAATGAAATATTAGATGCTATAGGATTAATGCCTTTGCCACCATATATTACAAAAGCAAGTAAAAAAGACAATGAAAAATATCAAACTGTTTATGCTAAATATGAAGGCTCAGCAGCAGCCCCTACAGCAGGACTTCACTTCACTAAAGAACTTTTACAAAAAATAAAAGAAAAAGGTGTTGAAATTGCAAATGTTACACTTCATGTTGGAATTGGAACTTTT
>CANROH010000026.1 GCA_947632185.1 uncultured Clostridia bacterium | reverse complement strand
AGTGTGACAAAAGGAGAAAAGGGTCAAGAATTAGTAGATTTTAAATCTCAATTAGAAGCTGGAGCAATTGCTTTTTCAGATGATGGAATGCCAGTTGAAAATTCAGCAATGATTAGACAAGCAATGATTGAATCAAATAAATTAGGAAGTTTTGTTTCAGAACACTGTGAAGAAAAATCTGTTTCAAGTGGAGCAATAAATGCAGGGCCAATAGCAGATAGATTGGGAGTAAAAGGAATTTTACCTGAAGCAGAGGAAATTATGGCAGCAAGAGATATAGTTATAGCAGAAACTAATAATTTACATACACATATTTGCCATATAAGTACTAAAACTTCTGTAGATATGATAAGAAGTGCAAAACAAAGAGGAGTAAAAGTAACTTGCGAAACATGTCCACATTATTATAGTTTTACTGTTGAAGAAGTTTTAAATTCAGGAGTTAATGCTAAAATGAATCCACCTTTAAGAGAAGAAAAAGATAGATTAGCAATAATACAGGGAATTAAAGATGGTACAATAGATTGCATAATAACAGACCATGCACCCCATGCAGAAGAAGAAAAAGCGAAGGGATTAGCTGCTGCACCAAATGGAATTATAGGATTTGAAACAGCATTAGGTGCAACAGTTATCAATTTAGTTGAACCAGGATATATATCATACTTGGATATGGTAAGAGTTATGTCTTATAATCCTGCAAAAATACTTGGAATAGATAGAGGACAACTAGCAGAAGGGAAAATAGCTGATATAACAATTTTTGATCCAAATAGAGAATATGTATTCTTGAAAGAAAAAATAGTTTCTAAGTCAAAAAATACTCCATGGATAGGAAAGAAATTAAAAGGGCAAGTTAGATATACGATAGTTTCTGGAAAAGTTGTTTATGAAAGAATATAATAAACTGTTTTTTTAATCCTGGGTTATGTAACATAAGGTGAAAAAGCTGAGGATATAGCATTGGAATAAAAAAATGGATTAGGTGAAATGATAAAATAAAGGAGAATTTAATGTTAGAAATTAAAACTGTAGAAAAAGGTGCAGAGCTTATTTCAGTTATATTTAATGGAATTGAAAAAATTCATGATGGTAAAAGTTTTTGGAATAGGCATAGCCCTGTTTTATTTCCAATAGTTGGAAAGCTTAAAGATGATAAAACAATAATAGATGGGAAAGAATATAAAATGACGCAACATGGATTTGCTAGAGATATGAATTTTCAAAAAATAGGTGAAAATTCATATGTTTTAAAATCTAATGAGGAAACAAAAGAAAAGTTTCCGTTTGATTTTGAATTTTATATTTGTTATAAAGTCAATGAAAATAAGGTTTCTACAAGATATGAAGTAGTAAACAAAAGTAATAAACAGATGATATTTGGACTTGGTGCTCACCCAGCTTTTAGATGTGAATATTCAAGTGGAAAATATAGACTTGAATTTCAAAATATAGAAGATGAAATTGAGATTTATCAATTAGAAAATGGATTAATTAAACAAAAGCCAGAAAAAACAAGTAAATTTATTAAGGAAAATAAAATATTTTTAGATAATAAAACTTTTGTAAATGATGCTATTATTTTAAAAAATATAAAATCAAGGAAAATATATTTAAAAACGGAAACAAAAACAATTTTAGCAGTTGAATTTAAGGATTTTCCATATTTAGGGATTTGGTCTAAACCAGATGCTCCTTTCATTTGTATAGAGCCTTGGTTTAATACTGCAGATAAAGTTACATCAAATGGAATATTTGAAGAGAAGGAAAATTTGATTGAATTAGAGAATAATGAAAAATTTATTTCAGAATATAGTGTAGAATTTTTTTAGAAAAATTTTTAATATAGGAGCAAAATGATGAATTTTGAGATTAATATATTCGGAATCAAAATAAATAAAAAACAAATTATTAATTTTGTTAAGTTTATGTCAAAAGTTGGATTAATACTTCTTATATTAGGTAGTATGTTTTTACTAAATCATTCTATACTATTAAGCCCAGATGATTATAATTATACTTTTGTCCAAGGCTCTAATTTAACACAAAGAGTTGATAGCATAAAAAATTGCATACAAACTGCAAAATTTTTTTACAATAATTGGACTGGAAGAGTAATACCACATGTATTAGTTGGAATATTTAGAAATTTAAATCCTCTTGTTTTTGAAATAGTAAATAGTTTGGTTTTTATTATTTTTATTATAACTATTACAAAAGTTTTAAATAAAAAATCAACATTTTTAGGTTTACTTTCTGTTTTTGGATATTTATCTTTCAGCATGATGTTTGGAGAAAAATTTGCTTGGATAAGTGGCTCATGTAATTATCTATGGTCATCAACATTTTTAGTAATTTTTATTTACTTTGTATATAATTATTTTAATGAAAAAATTAATTTAAATATATGTTATAAAATTTTGCTTATATTATATTCATTTATTGTTGGATTTTGCCACGAAAATACAGCATTTGTTGGTGGAGCTTTTTTAGTATGTTTATTTTTATTTAATATAAAAAAATTTTTGAAATTTGATAATAAAAAGAAAATTACTACAATTTTAATTTTTATAATGTTTTGTTTAGGTGCATTTGCAACAATATTTGCACCAGGAAATTTTAAAAGAGTTGAAGAAACAGATACTACTTTTTCTTGGTTATTTTTAAAAAATTACTTAGACAATATTTATGTACTTATAACAGTAATTGTTAGTATAATTATAATATTTATTTTAAATAACATAGAAATTATAAAAAGAGAAAAAACAAAATGTTTAAATCCATTAAACTGGAAAAAATTTAATTATGGCATAGTAAAAGAAGAATTGTTGTTTTTTATATTACCAGCCTTAATTGCTACAATTCCTATGGCAGTTATTTCATATTTCCCACCAAGAGCTTTTTTATCATATGAAGTTATGTTTATGATTGTTTTTTCAAAAAATGTATGTTTTATTGCAGAATATTTTAAAAAATATGAAAAAACAATGGCAGTAATTTCAATAATACTTACATTATTTGTATTTGGTAAATTTTCTCCAAGTACATTAGGACAAATAAATTACATTATACCTTATAAAACTAAAGTTACGAGTCAATATGAAGAAGCCAAAGAAAAAGGTGAAAAGGATGTTGTAGTAAGCAAATTTGAATATGGACAATGGATACATGCTGATGATTGGATAAATGTTGCTAATTTCTTTCCGGAATTTGATTATCATATGCCAGTAAATGCTTTAATTTCAATGTATTATGGGTTTGATAGAATAACAGCAGTTAGAGATGATGAATATTTAATAGAGATTACTGTTGATACAGAAGGCTTAAATAATTATGATGTTATAGATATAGAAACAGGGAAAAATGTTGGAAAATATGAATATGATAATGTAATAAGATATTCTATTCCAAAAGAAAAAATAGGAAAGTTTCTTTTGGATGGAAGAAAAAATAATTTAAAAAATTTAGTTTTAGATTATAAAGTTAGATATGTAGGTGGCCAATTAAGTAAAGATGAAATAAAATTAGATGATTTATTATTAAATAACTAATTATTAAAAGATAGGTAGGTAAAAAGATGATAATAGTATTTATTGTAGTAATATTAGTATTATTTATAATATTTAAATTTAATACTTATATTAAATTAAAAAATAAAATTAAACAATCAAAATCTGGAATAGAAGTTTATTTAAATCAAAGATTTGATTTAATTCCTAATTTAGTTGAATGTGTAAAAGGATATGCAAATTATGAAGCTGAAATACTATCAAAAATTTCTGAAATGCGCTCACAATATAATAATCAAAAAAATAAAGATTTAAAAAAAGCTGCAGAAATTAATAATGAATGTAATAGAATTTTAGCTTTAGGAGAGAGTAATCCTAATTTAAAAGCTACAGAACAATTTTTGAATTTACAAAAAAATCTTACAAAAATAGAAAGTCAGTTACAAGCGGCTAGAAGAATATACAATGGTGATGTTACATTATATAATACTACTATAAGTGCTTTTCCAGATAATATATTATCAAAATTGTTTGGATTTAAACAAGAAGAATTATTTGAAATAGAAGAATATAAGAAAAATAATATAAAAGTAGATTTATAAAGGTTAAAGGAATGTATAATGGAAAAAGAATTTGAAGATAGTTTTGAAAAAGTATATGAAAATATTTCTAAAGAATGTTTTGATGAACTAAAAAAAATTAAATCAAAACATAATTCTTTTACTGCTACTTCTCTAATTATACTTATAGTAATAAATTTAATTTTTCTATTTTTAGATAATATGGAACCTTTAAGAATGTTAGCTATAGTATTATCTATAATAATATTATTATTAATTTTACTTTTTCAAAATCAAAATTATAGAAAAATATATAAAATTTATTTAATTAATGGGTTATTAAAACAGTATAATAAAAATTATATTTATGAACAAACAAAAGGTGTATCAAGTACTGAATATGCTATTTCAAAATTTGATGTAAGTTTTGATGAATTTTATTCAGAAGATAAGATATATGGAACTTTAGATACTGGAGAAAAATTTCAAACTGCTGAAGTTATAACAAAAGATGTATCAAGGTATATAGATCAAAATGGTAACACAAGAAAAGAAGAAACTGTACTTTTTAGAGGAATATTTGGAATTGTTTATTTGAAAAAAAGTATAAATTCAAACATTTATGTTTTAAATAATTCGCATACTAGAAAATTTAGTCAAAATAGAGTTGAAGTAGATTCTTCTGAATTTGAAAAGTATTATGATTGTATAACAGACAATAAAATTAAAACAATGCAAATATTTACATCAGATTTAATTGAAAAATATATTGATATAATAAAAGAAAATAAAAATGGATTTGAATTAAAAGTAGACGACAATATGATGTTTTTTAGGTATAAATGTGGAAAAGTATTTGAACCGCCAATATTTAGAGATGGCTTAAATAAGGAGTTCGTAAAAAAATATTATAAGTTAATTTATTTTCCATTAGAAATAATGACTAAAACTGTTCAAAATATAAATGAAGTATTAGATTAAAAAGTAATTAACAAGTAAAAATTATGATTAAGTCGAGAAATAATAATTAAATACTTGATTTACAAAGAGATTTATGTTAATATTAATTTGTAAAAATTATAAGTATATAAATACAATGAAAAAGAGGAGTAAGCAAAAAACGCTAAAAAGAGAAAAGAAGTAATAATGGTGAGAGCTTCTTAAATAGTAGAATTGCTGAAGGTAGCTTTGGAGTAGATATTCTGAAAATATAGTAAGTATATCCGTTTAAGTAACGTTAAAAACTTATAAGAGATGTTTATTTAATTTAAATAAATAATTAAGGTGGTACCACGAAATTTATAGCTTCGTCCTTATACAAGGAGAAGCTATTTTTGTTTTATATAAGAAAAATATAAAAATAAATATATAAAATTTAAGGAGGCTAAACATATGAATGAAAAACATAAACTTGCAGATAAATATAATCCAAAGGATTTTGAAGAAAAATTATATGAAAATTGGGAGAAAAAAGGATATTTTAAGCCATCAAATGATAAGACAAGAGAAACATTTTGTATAATGATGCCACCTCCAAATGTAACTGGTAAATTGCATATGGGTCATGCTTTAGATGATACAATTCAAGATATTTTAATAAGATATAAAAGAATGAGAAAATATAGAACTTTATGGCTTCCAGGATGTGACCATTCTGCAATTTCTACTGAAATGAAAGTTGTTCAAAAATTGAAGGAAGAAGGAAAATCAAAACAAGATTTAGGAAGAGAGAAGTTTTTAGAAGAAGCATGGAATTGGACAAGAAAATATGGAGGTATTATTCAAGAGCAACAAAAAAAACTAGGATGTTCATGTGATTGGGAAAGAAATAGATTTACTCTTGATGAAGGAATGTCTAATAGTGTTTTAGAGCAATTTATAAGATTATACAAAAAAGGTTTAATTTATAAAGGCAAGAGAATGGTAAATTGGTGTACTAGTTGTAAAACCTCTATTTCTGATGCTGAAGTTGAATATAAAGAAGAATCATCACATTTATGGCATATAAGATATAAAATAGTAGGAACAGAAGATAAATATATCGAAGTAGCTACAACTAGACCTGAAACTATGCTCGGAGATACTGCTGTAGCTGTTCATCCAGATGATGAAAGATATAAAGATTTAGTTGGAAGAAAATGTATACTTCCTATAATGAATAAAGAGATTCCAATTATTGCAGATGAATTTGTTGAAAAAGAATTTGGAACAGGTTGTGTAAAAATTACACCAGCTCATGATATGAATGATTATCAAGCTGGTTTAAGACATAATTTAGATATAATAGAAGTTTTTGATGAAAATTTCAAAATGGGAAATTTAGTTCCAGAATATAAGGAAATGGATTTGTTAGAAGCTAGAAAGAAGATAGTTGAAAGATTAGATAGCTTAGGATCATTAGTTAAAGTTGAAGATTATACACATAATGTTGCAAAATGTGAAAGATGTAAAAATACTATAGAACCAAAAATATCTGAGCAATGGTTCGTAAGTATGAAAGATTTAGCAAAACGCGCTGCTGATAAAGTAAGAGATGGAAGTACAAGATTTGTACCTCAAAGATATGAAAAACAATATTTCCATTGGCTTGATAATATACAAGATTGGTGCATTTCTCGTCAATTATGGTGGGGACATAGAATACCAGCATATTATTGTCAAGAATGTGGACATATACATGTTTCAAAAGAAAAACCAAATAATTGTATAAAATGCGGTTCTAAAAATTTAGTACAGGATTCAGATACATTAGATACTTGGTTTAGTTCTGCATTATGGCCTTTTTCTACACTTGGATGGCCAAATGAAGATTCTGAAGATTACAAAGATTTTTATCCAACACAGGTTTTAGTAACTGGATTTGATATTATAACTTTCTGGATTTCTAGAATGATGACACAAGCTTTAGAATTTACTGGTAAAGTTCCATTTAAGGATGCATTAATTCATGGAATGGTAAGAGATAGTCAAGGTAGAAAAATGTCTAAAACACTTGGAAATGGAATAGATCCACTAGATGTAATAGATAAATATGGTGCAGATAGTTTAAGATTTTCACTTATTTCCGGAACAACAATGGGAAATGATATTAGATTTATACCAGAAAAATTAGATCAAGTTTCAAACTTTGCAAATAAAATTTGGAATGCTGCTAAGTTTATAACAATGAATTTAGCAGAAGATGAAGATATTAAAGAATTTTGCCATAAAGTATATAATGATAAAACTAAAGAATATAATTCAAACTTACTTAAAATTGAAGATAAATGGATTTTAAATAAATTAGACAAATTAGTTGTTGATATAAGCAAAAATCTTGATAATTATGATTTAGGAGTTGCGCTTGATAAAATATATAGTTTTATATGGAATGAATTTTGTGATTGGTATATAGAAATGGTAAAGCCAAGACTTTACAGCGATAATTATCAAGAAAAAGTTGCAGTATGTGATATATTAAATCATGTTTTCACACAATCTTTAAAATTATTGCATCCATTTATGCCATTTGTAACATCAGAAATATCTGATAAATTAATTAAATATTCAGATAAAGAATTGATGGTAAGTAGTTGGCCAGAAATAAGAGAAAAATTTACTTTTGATAAAGAAGAAATAATAGTAGAAAAACTTAAAAAATTAATAGTTGAAATTAGAAATGTAAGAACAAAAATGAATGTTCATCCTTCTAAAAAATCAAAATTATTAATAATGAAAAATGATATTGAAAAAGAAATAGAAGAGTCTAAAGGATTTCTAACTAAACTTGGATTTGCAAATGAATTAATAATCATAAATGATGAAAAAGAAATTCCTCAAAATGCAGTTTCAATTGTAGTAGATGATTTAAAAATATATATTCCTTTTGAAGAATTAGTGGATATAGGAGAAGAACAAAAAAGATTAGAAACAGAAAAAATTAAACTTGAAGCTGAAGTACAAAGAGGAGAGAAAATTCTTTCAAATCCAGGATTTATAAATAAAGCACCACAGAGCAAAATTAATGAAGAAAAATCTAAGCTTGAAAATTATAAACAAATGCTTACAAATGTTGAAGAAAGACTAAATTCTTTAAAATTATTATAAAATATTATATTGGGGGCAAAGAAAGGAGCTTAAAATGCTAAAATTTGTTCCCAATTTTTTTATATATATAAAAAATGTATTTGAAAATATTAGCAATATTTTATTCCCACCTGTATGTGGAATTTGTGGAAAACTAGATTCAAATTGGATATGTGAAAAATGTCAAAAGAGAATATTAAAATTTGAAAAATATCAGCAAATATCGGGAAAAGAGAATATATTGCAATTTTTAAACTATAAAGATTGTGGAAAAAAAGAAATTTATTTTGATGATTTTTTATATTGCTTTGAGTATAAAGGAATGATTAGAAAATTATTATTAAAATACAAATTTTCTGGAGCATCATATTTATCAAATATGTTTGCTAATATCTTATTAAGCAGTAAAAAAGTTAGTAATATATTTAAAATTTATGATATAATAATTCCAGTCCCAATGAACAAAATAAAGAAAATGAAAAGAGGATATAATCAAACAGAACTTATAGTAAATATCATTGAAAAAAAATTAGATTATACTTATCAAAAAAATAAATTTGAGAACTATGTTTTAAAAATAAGAAAAACTAAAACTCAAAGTACATTAAATTCAAAGGATAGGGAAAAAAATATAAAAAATGCATTTAAAGTTATAAATCCTACTAATTTAATAAATAAAAATGTAATATTATTTGACGATATTTGTACAACTGGTTCTACTGTAAACGAAATATCAAAAATTCTAAAAAAAGTAGGAGTAAATAAAATTTTTGTTCTAGTAATTGCTAAAGACTAGTTAATAAATTATGAAAGGTTGGAAAAATATATGTTTAAAATAGGTTGTCATTTATCTGCTTCTAAAGGATATTTAGATATGGCAGAAACTAGTGAAAGAATTGGTGCAAATACATTTCAATTTTTTACTAGAAATCCAAGGGGAGGCAAAGCAAAAGAGATTGATGAAGAAGATATAAAAAAATTTTTAGAGAAGTCTAAGCAGATTGGAATCGACGTTATTCTTGCACATGCTCCATATACTTTAAATTGTGCGTCAAGTGATTTGAGAGTAAGAGAGTTTGCCAAAGAAACGATGGCAGATGATTTAAAAAGAATGGAATATACGCCTAATAATTTATATAATTTCCATCCTGGAAGTCATGTTGGACAGGGAGTAGAAATTGGTATAAAAAATATTGTTGATATATTAAATGAAGTTATTACAAAAGAGCAGACTACAACAGTGTTATTAGAGACAATGGCTGGAAAAGGCTCTGAGATTGGAAGAAGTTTTGAAGAATTAAAACAGATAATTGATGGTGTAAAATTAAAAGATAAAATTGGAGTTTGTTTGGATACTTGCCATGTTAATGATGCAGGATATGATATAGTAAATAATTTAGATGGTGTATTAGAAGAATTTGATAAAATAATAGGATTAGAAAAATTAAAAGCTATTCATATAAATGACAGTAAAAACGATTTAGGATCACACAAAGATAGACATGAAAAAATTGGTGAAGGAACAATAGGAACAGATGCTTTTGAAAGAATAATTAATCATCCTAAATTAAGAAATTTGCCATTTTTTTTGGAAACTCCAAATGAATTAGATGGTTATGAAAAAGAAATAAGTCTTTTAAAAACATTATATAAAAATTAATATTTTTTTAAGTTTAATTTAAGAAACATTGTATACAATGAATTCGTAATAAAAATAGGAAGGAGTGATGCGATGGTTCTTAAATTTTAAGTACATTATAAAAAATAACGAAAATTTAATTAAAATCCCCAAATTAAAATATATAAGAGACGATTACTGTAAAAAGTAATCGTCTTTTTTGTTTTTTATAAAAAAATTGTAATGTTTTTGATGTAAATGTTAATATATAAGTGAAATGGATATTTTAAATATTATAAAACAGATTAAGGAGTAGAAATCATGGAAGAAAAGTTAATAGGCTTTTATATTGATGAAAAAAATATACTCAATATAAAACAATTAGTAAATGATTACACTAATTATGTTTTATCAATAGCTAAAAATATGGTAGGACATACACTAGAAGAGGAAGATATAGAAGAAATAATATCTGATGTGTTTTTAGTTGTTTGGAAAAATAGAAGTAAATTGAAACATAATTTGCCGATGAAACCATATATAGCAGGTGTAAGTAAGAATGTAATTAAAAATAAGTTAAGAAAAAATAAATCGTATTTGTATGTTGAAATGGAAGAAGATATAAAAACTTACATTGATATAAGCGAGATTATAGAATCAAATGAAGAATTTTCACTAATATCACAAGAATTAAAGAAAATAGGCAAAGATGGAAAAATTTTTATAATGTTTTATTGCTATAATAAAAAAACTAAAGAAATAGCTAAAATGACTGGACTTACTGAATTTAATGTAAGAACTAAACTACACAGGATAAGAAAAAAGATTAAATCGATACTTGAAGAAAGGGGGTATTATTATGGAAAATAACGATTTGAATAATAGAGTTTTAGATAAACTTGAAAATAAAATTGCAATTTTAGAATTTAAAGAAAAAGAAAAAGCAAAAACAAAAAACCCACATACTTTCTTAAAAGTAGCCTCATTTATTATAATAGCACTATTGGTTACAGGAAACGCATATACATTTACAGAATACAAAAAAGACTTCTTTTCATATGTTTTAGATAAAATAGGAATTTTTCAAAATTATGAAAGAGATGTAAATAAAGTAAATCAGGTTCAAGAAAGCAATGATATTACAATAACATTAGAAACTTATTCAATGGATAAAGAAACATTAATTATTGGTTATAATATTAAAACTAAAAATCAAATTGATTATATAAATAACATATCTGAAAAAAGTAAAATAGTAGATGGAAACGATTTGTATTATTTAAATAAAAGAAGTTTTTCTCCAGTATATAAAATAAATGATAATGAATTTGAAATGTATAAATATTATAATATAAATTCTGAAATATTAAGTGAAAATGCTATATTTTATTCTGAATTAACTTTATATGAACATTGGGATTCTGATCCTGATATAGAAGAGGAACCTTTAGGAAAATGGAATTTTGAATTAAAATTAGATAAGAGTAAGTTAGATTTAGAATATGAAGAATATAATATTAAAAATAAAAAAATTATTACAAATGATTATGGTTTAGGGTTAAGTATATATGGATTTAAAAGGTCAAAAATGGTTTCAAAATTAGATTTATTTTTTAATGATTATTCTACAGATCCAAGTATAGCATATTATATTGAAATTCATGATGATAAAGGAAATGTAATATTAGAAAATGGTATAGAATCTATAGTAGGAGGTATTGAATCAGAAATTGTATTTAGTAGAATTGATTTAAATTCTGAAATTGAAGTAATATTAAATGAAACAGAAATTGATAAAAATATGAATTTAAAAGTATTGAAAAGTATTAGCATAAAAATAGATTTGAGTAAAGATTTGGAACTTAAAAAAGAAAATAAAGAAGATAAAAAAGAAGGAACATTTAAAAATATTAAATTTGAGTACCCAGAAAATATGAAAATACAAAAAAATAGCAATGATTTCATTTGGTTTTATTTATATAATACCATTGATGGAATAGAGGTATCTGAGAGTTATAATACTTTGATTTATAATAAAAATATTTTTAATTATAATTTAGAAAAAATAGTTGATGATATGCGAAAATTAGAAAAAACACATGGCTATGGCGGAGTAATTAGAAAAGAATATAGCGTTCTTGTGGAACTTCTTGTGGATGGTTATCATGACAAATGGATAAAAGTACCAGAAGATCAAATGATAAAAGTTATTGATGGTGAAAATGTAGAAATAGATGGATATACTATCACAAAAGATCTTATTGATTATGATGAAAAAATAGAAATTTCTGATGCTAAAAAAATTTCTATAAATGGTATTGACATGATGACTTATACAAGGTCTGCAGGAGCAGAAATAGATAAAATATATGTTTTTACAAATGATGGAGAAATATATGTAGCAAGAATTAAATTAAATTTTAAAAATAAAGGGCCAGCTGAAGATTTTGTTAATTCTATCAAATTAAAATAAAAAAATGTATAAAAAATTCCTTTTTTGTCATAATAAAAGTATAAATACAAAATAAGGAGGATTTTATGAAAGCAACAGGCGTTGTAAGAAGAATAGATGATTTAGGTAGAGTTGTTATTCCAAAAGAAATTAGAAAAGTTCATAGAATAAAAGAAGGAGATCCATTAGAAATATTTACAGATAAAGAAGGAGAAATAATACTAAAAAAATATTCTCCAATAGGTGAACTTACTGAATTTGCTTCAACATATGCTGATACAATATCAAAAACAACAGGACATATTACGTGTATAACAGATAAAGATACAGTTATAGCAGTGGCTGGAGGTTCAAAAAAAGATTTTTTAGAAAAAAGTTTAAGTAAAGAATTAGAAGAAGTAATGGAAAATAAAGAAATTTTTAAAAGTAAAGAAAACAATGAAATTTCTATTCCAATAACTCAAAATGAAGGAAGAGAAAGAATTTATAATTCTCAAGTTATATATCCAATAATTACAGATGGAGATGTTGTTGGAAGTGTAATTCTTTTATCAAAAGAACCAAATAAAAAAATGGGTGAAGTTGAAGATAAAGTAGCTCAATCAGCTGCAGGATTTTTAGGAACTCATTTAGAAATTTAAGACTTACCTAAATTTGTACAAATTTAATTTTAAATTCCTGTACATTATAGAGGCACATTTATAAGAAAAAATGTGCCTTTTTGTTTTATAAAAAAGTTACAAAAATGTAATATGAAAAATATAGAAAAATAAGTAAAAATATGGTAAAATTTGTAAAGTAAAAGAAAAGTGTCGGATGATATAATTTATTCGTAAGGAGGTATAAAATATATGAGTACTCAAACTATAGCAGAACTTGAAGAATTAGCAAATAATGGAGATGTTAGTGCTATTTATCAATTAGGAAAAAAATACTTTTATGGAAGTGAAGTTGAAGTAAATTTTGATAAAGCTAGACAATATTTTGAGCAAGCTGTAGAAAAAGGCTCTATAGGGGCTAATTATTACTTAGGAAAGATTTTTTACAATGGTAATGGAGTTAGTACAGATTATATAAAAGCAAAAGAATATTTTGAAAAATCATCAAAAGCTAATAATGTATTTGCTACATACTACTTAGGAAAATTATATTATTGGGGTGATGGAGTACCAAAAGACTATAATAAAGCAAATGAATATAAAAATTCAATTTTGAATAAACCATTATATGCAAATCAAAATACAGGTTTAGAGCAATTTTATAGTTTAACAGATTTTGAAGATTCAACTAAAAATTATGTGGAAGAATTACAAGAAAAAATATTTTTAGAATATAAGAGTTTATTTGGTGAAGATAAATAGTAGTATTTAAAATATTGCCGTCATGAAAAAGCATGACGGCTTTTATGTTATAATACTTGAAAAATATAGCAAACTATAATATAATTACAAGAATTAAAGTTTTGCTTTTTTATTTAGAATTGAAAAAATAAGTTTCAAATAGTACATGTAAAGTAAAACAAAGAAAGGAGATTTTGTATAATTAATTTATACAAGTATAGCTATGAAAGCAATAGAAATTAGAAATAAATATTTAAACTTTTTTAAAAATCATGGACATAGCATAATTCCATCTGCACCAGTAATTCCAGAAAATGATCCATCAGTTTTATTTACTACAGCAGGTATGCAACCATTAGTTCCATACCTTTTAGGTCAAAAACATCCATCAGGTACAAGATTAACAGATTTTCAAAAATGTGTTAGAACTAATGATATTGATGAAGTTGGAGATAATCGTCATTTAACATATTTTGAAATGCTTGGTAATTGGTCTTTAGGAGATTATTTTAAAGAAGAATCAATTGCTATGAGTTATGAATTTTTAACAAGAGAATTGAAAATTCCAGAATCAAAGATATCTGTAACATGTTTTGCAGGTGATGAAGATTGCCAAAAAGATGAAGAATCATATAAAGCATGGAAAAAGGCAGGGATACCAGATGAAAGAATATATTTTTTCGGTAAAGATAATAATTGGTGGATAGCAGGAGAAGAAGGACCATGTGGACCAGATACAGAAATGTTTTATGATACTGGAAAACCAAAATGTTCACCAGATTGTAATCCATCTTGTGATTGCGGAAAATATGTTGAAATCTGGAATAATGTATTTATGGAATTTTATAAAGATAAAAATGGATATACAAAATTATCTCAGAAAAATGTTGATACAGGATTAGGATTAGAAAGAATGGCAATGCTTTTGCAAGGCAAAGAAACTCCTTATGAAATTGAATTATTTAGTCCTGTTATGGAAAAATTAGAAGAATTGCAAAATATAGATAATATACAAAGCAGACGAATTGTTGCAGAACATATGCGTTCTAGTATAATGATAATCAATGATGGTGGAAAACCTAGCAATGTAGACAGAGGATATATTTTAAGAAGATTACTTCGTAGGATGACAAGACATTTAAATAAATTAGGAATTGATTTAAATAAGTTACCAGAAATAATTGATACTTCAATAGATGCTATTAAAGAATTATATCCAGAGTTAGAACAAAATAGAGAACTTATCAAAAATGCAATTATAGAAGAAAAAGATAAATTTATAAAAACTTTAAAAAATGGTGAAAGAGAATTTGAAAAAGTTGCAAATAGAACTAAAAATTCAGGTAAAAAGGTATTAGATACAGAAGCTGTATTTAATCTTTATGAAACATATGGATTTCCACCTGAAATGACAGAAGAACTTGCTCAAGAGCAAAATTTAGAAGTTGATATGACAGATTATCAAAAATTATTTAAAGAACATCAAGAAAAATCACGATTAGGTAGTGAACAAAAGTTTAAGGGTGGACTAGCATCTACTGGAGAAATTGAGATAAAATATCATACTGCAACACATCTTTTAAATGCAGCTTTAAAAGTCGTTTTAGGAGATCATGTGCATCAAAAAGGAAGTAATATTACAGAAGAAAGAATGAGATTTGACTTTTCACATGATTCTAAAATGACAGAAGAGGAAAAACAAAAAGTTGAAAATTTAGTAAATGAATGGATTTCTCAAAAGTTAGATGTAACTGTAGAAGAAATGCCTAAGGAAGATGCAATTAAATCTGGGGCTGAATGTATGTTTATAGAGAAGTATCCAGATATAGTAACAGTTTACACTATAGGAACAGTTTCTAAAGAGTTATGTGGGGGACCTCATGTTAAAAATACTGGTGAATTAGGACATTTTAAAATAAAAAAAGAGGAAGCATCTTCTGCAGGTGTTAGAAGAATTAAAGCAATATTGGAATAAAATGGCAAATGGTGGAATTTTTATTCCACCATTTCTTATAAAAATTTGAATTACATATTTTTTTATGGTATAATATATGTAGGTATGTATATATTAATTCAAAAGATAGGAGATGAAAATATGTTTAATAAATATAATAATGTTTTAACAATGATTTTAGTAGTTTTTATAGTTGCAATATTAGGCATATTAGGGTATTTTGCATATGACTTGCTTCATTCTAATAAAGTAAATTCTGATGCACAAGCTGCATTAGATGAATTTGCAAATGCGACAAAAACAGTAAAAAAAGATAAACCAAAGGAAGAGGAAAATAAAAACGATGAAGAAGAGATTCCTACTTTAGAGAATCCATTAAATGCTGTTACACCTACAGTTGACGAACCAGAAGAACAAACAACAGAAGATTATGAAAAAGTTTATATGGAAGATTATGAAGTAATGGGAAGAATAGAAATTCCTAAAACTGGTGTTGATTACCCAATTTTGGATAAAGTTACAAGAAGAAGTATTGAAATGGCTGTAGCTATTGCATGGGGAGATGGTTTAAATAAAGTAGGAAATACTGTTATATATGGACATAATTATAGAAATGGTTTATTTTTCTCAAATAATAAAAAGTTATCTAATGGTGATAAAATTTACATAACTGATGTATACAAAAATAGAGTTGAGTATGAAATTTATAAAATATATCAAACTGATGAACATGATGCAAGTTATTTTAATAGAGATACAAATGGAAAAAGAGAGATTTCTTTGCAAACCTGTACAGATGACACTAGTGCGAGAATTGTAATATGGGCTGTTGAAGTATAAAAATATAATAAATTAATATAAATAAGCAACTTCTCAAAACAGGAAGTTGCTTATTTTGTTGTTAAAATGTATTGCCATATATCTTAATAAAAATAAACAAAAATGTTGAAAAAAACAAAAAAGTATACTACAATAAAAATGAAATAATAAGTAGTGAATAAAGAGATTATCAAAACAAAAGATATCGTAAATATTAAAAATACAAAGGAGGAAAATATGTCTATTCAACCTAAATCACTGGATGAACTTACAGATAAACAAAAATCTTTATTAACACAGTTAGCTTATATAGATTATGATAGGGATAAGTTAAAAGAAATATCATCAAAGGGACATATAACAATATCTGATTTAACCCAAGCATTAAAGAATGGTGATATGCCATATTTAGGAAATATGGCAGAAAAAATAACAGGAATAAAGATAACACAAAGTGAGCTAATGGAAGAATTGGTGAGTTCAGGGTTAGGAGATTTAAGAATAAGGAAAATATCACAAGATACTAAAACTGGATTTTTTGCAATTGCATTTGAAGATGAAAAAGGTAATATAGGAATGTCTTTTAGAGGAACGGATGTCGCTAGTGTAAATGAGTTAATAAAAGATAGTATAACTGATGCAAAAGAATACATAACTGATAATGATAGGCAAGTGGTAGAAGCAAAGCAATTTTTTTTAGCAAATAAAAATCAAGAAGGACATAATTATCTTTATGGGCATTCTTTAGGTGGAAATTTAGTAGAACATATATATAGTGAGAATTACGAAAATATAGCTAATGCATTTACTATAAATCCAAATCATATTAATGAAGATTTATTAGATACACCAGAAAAAGTACAAGCATTTAATGATCCTGACAAATTTAGTTGTTTTGTAATTGGTGGAGATTGGGTATCAGAATTGAAAAAAAGTGACAAATTTAAGAATAATATAAGTTATGTAGAAAATAATGGTAAGCTAAAAAATAATATATTAAGTGACCATACTATAGAATCTGGAAGATTTAATGATGATGGAAGTTTTGCTACTACAACTAAAGATATAGCCTATAAGCGGACATAGCCATAAATTGCAAAGAATGGGAATAAAATATGTAGCGGCATTAGGAAAAATAGCAAAAAAAATTTATCAAGCACAAGTCAAAATGATGGGAAAGATATTAGGAACAAAACAAGAAGAAATAAAACTATTGCCAGCAGAAAAAAGTCCAAATATTTTTGACGAAAGAATTAAATTAGAAAACTTTAATACAGCAGATAAATTATATAAAGTACCTAATATTGGTGAAAAAGTTATAAATAAAGGGGTTGTTACAAATATAAGAGATCAATCTGAAGTAGAGAGATAAAAAAGAAAAAATAAATAAATATCCAAAATACAAAACTCATAAATTGTTTTGTAGGTTAGTTAATATATGTTATACTTCTTTGAAAAATATATTTCTATAATAAAATCTTTCTTGATTTTTCTATGATTTCATATATTCGCTATGTTTGTTTGTAAACAAGGAAACCCCAAAAAGAATTTATGAAATGAGGAATAGAAAATGCAAAATAAAAAAATAATTGTAGTTTGTTCTAAAAACAAAGCAAAGAATGATGCTGTAAATATTGTTATGGGAGAATATTTTGATGACTTTGAAATAAAATCACTAGAAACAAATTCTGATGTATCTGAAACCCCTATTGGAGATGATGAGGGAATAAAAGGTTGTTTAAATCGTATAGAAGATGCAATTAGTCAAAATCAAGATGGCGATTTATATATTGCAATGGAAGGTATTTTAACTAAAACTGAATATGGTACTTTTCTTTGTGGATGGACAGTTATATATGATATGTCTTCAAAAGAATATTTATATGGTTGTAGTGCAAAAGTTAAAGTACCAGATGAAATTATAATAAATACTAGCAAGTCACAAAGATTATCAGATGTTGTTGCTAAGTTTGTTGGAAGTACAGATGATGAAATAAGCAAAATTGGTACAAATGGTTTACTAACAAATGGTTCATATACAAGAACAGATGAATTTATAGATTCAATTGTATGCGCTATATCGAGTAAATTTAAAAAATTAAAATAATTAGTCTTTAATTAAATTGATATTTTGTTTATTAATATTAATTTATAAGGAGATAAACTAATAACGTGTTGAAAAAGAGAGGGTAAAATAAAGGAACAATAAAAAAAGCAACTAATAATAATATTTTTTATATTTTTGGAGTAGTTTTATAAACTGCTCTTTTTTAATTTTGTTTGAAAGAAAGTGATGTTTTATGAAGAAAGTAAATAATGATTTTAAAGAACTATGGATCTCGCTTCAAATTTTAATAGATAAGAATTTATCTAATAAAGAAAAGTTGATTTTATGTCTTATATGATTTAAAAGTAAATTTTATGGAAAATGTAGTTTAAGTAATAAATATTTAAGTTATGTATTTAATACTTGTTTAAATTATAATTCTAATACTAATGTAACTTATGATTCTAATTTTTTGAACTCTATTTATGAGAATTAAATTTAATCTAACTGGATTTTTAATATGAATAACATTGATTATGTTGTGATAACTTTGTATAATTATGTATTGTAATTATTTTGAATTATTGATATACTACCAATAGTAATAATACAATCATCAGAGAGGTGTTATAATGATAAAATTAATGGAAGTACGAGATAGAGATAAATATTATGAAAAATTAAATATTGGTATCACTATGTCTAACATGTGGAATTCTCTTCAAACAAAATCAGAATATGGAACTGATAAAAGCGAAAAGGGATATCAACAGGTTGCAAAATCAATGTCTGGTAGCATAGCGAGAGAATTAGGATTGGATAGTAACTTAACAGAATGCTTAAGTATGTGTTATGGTTCTTATTTTCCCGCTTATGGTAAAGCTGGAAAGAAAGTAATATTACAATATTTAAGAGAACATGGGATGTTAATTTCAGAAGAAGAACTAGCAAGAAGTTATGTAGAATATGATTTGTCTCAGTCTGGAAATGTAATTACACCGGAATTTGATAGATATTTAAGAGAATTATTTGGTAATAGTGTTGATATAACTATTCCTGAAGTTAAAGTTGCAAGATTATGTGGAGATACCATTGATGATATCAAGAGAATTGAAAGAGCATCTACAATTAATAAAATTGATTTGTTATACGCTATGACTAAAGATGTAGAAAGTGAATGTATTAAGGCAGGAAAACCAGTAAAAAGTGCAAAAATTCAAGAAATGTTATCTGCTATTACTAACGAAAATATTGATATAGATGACGAAACTAGAAAACGTATATATGGAGATTTAGATGATTTTGTATTATATGCTGAAGGTGAAAAAATAAATGGAGTATATGACTATATAGGAACAGATGAGATAGAATTATAGAGGAGAAAATACTAATGAACGATGAAGTTAACTTTTGGAGTGGTATAAAGAATGCTAATGGAAATAATTTAACAACAGAACAACAACTAAAGTTTTGTGAAGATTTTATACAAATGTTAAGAACATCCC
>CANROH010000025.1 GCA_947632185.1 uncultured Clostridia bacterium | reverse complement strand
CGAGGTTTTGGATATGATACTTATATTAGTAAGAACTATAATTATATATATATTGGTATTATTTGTAATGCGTTTTATGGGTAAAAGAGAAATTGGACAAATGCAACCGTTTGAATTAGTTATTGCTATAATGATTGCTGATTTAGCAGCTACTCCAATGGCAGAAATCGGAATACCAATATTGTATGGAATAATACCAATTTTTGGTTTATTATTGATGCATGTAATTATTTCTATTCTTAATTTAAAAAGTATTAAAATAAGAGAAATTATATGTGGTAAACCGAGAATATTAATTTATAGGGGTAGAATAGATGAACAGGCAATGATCAAAGAAAATTTTACTATTAATGAACTTCAAGAAAGATTAAGAGTAAATAACATAAATAATATTGGTGATGTAGAATTTGCAATATTAGAAACAAGTGGACAAATTAGTGTGGTACAAAAACCAGAAAAAAGAGCATTAAAACCGGAAGATTTTAATATGCAAGTGCCATATGAAGGTATTGCATATGATTTAGTAATTGATGGTAAAATAATGACTGATAATTTAGACAAATTAGGAAAAAATTATAATTGGCTAGAACAAGAAGTCGGAAAGTTTAATATGAAACCTGAGGAGGCTCTTTTAGTCGTTTTAAACGGTGATGGAAGTATGTTTTGCCAAAAGAAGGATGATAATATATGAAGATAAAAAAAGAATATGTTTTGATTGCATTAATCATTATTGGTATATTTGTTTTAGAATTAGTTACTAATTATATTTCAAAACAAAGTGTTGTTAAAATTTCTGAAAATGCTAATGAAGTTATTGAAAGTTTAGAAAAGGCACATGATTTAAAAGATCAGAATATTGTTGATGAAGCTTTTATTGATAAATTAGATGAAAAACTAAAAAAATTAAGAGAAAATTGGAATGAGGAAGAAGATAAATTGGCTATGTTTGCAGAACATAATGAACTTGAAAAAGTTACAACAGCAATTGTCCTATTAGAAGAATATACCAAAAATGAACAATATGATGATGCACTCGCAAATGGAAAAGAATTTTTATATAGATTGAAACATATTAAGGAAAAAGATGATTTAAAGCTTAAAAATATTTTTTAGTAAATAGATATGTTTTATAATAAAAAAGTAGAATTAACATAAAAATTAATTCTACTTTTATATAATTATTTATTTTCAAAATTATTACTTTTTTCTCTTATAATATAAATTGGTCTTCGTTTTACTTCTAGATATGTTTTTGATAAATATTGTCCAATAATTCCAAGAGAGAAAAGTTGAATTCCACTTACCATGAATATTATACAAACTAAAGATGGCCAACCACTTGTTGGATCACCTAAAATTAAGGTTTTAAATATAATTGCAATTATTAACAAGAAAGAGACTAAACAAAATATTAATCCAATTACTGATGAAAAAACAAGTGGGACAGTTGAAAATGCTGTTATACCTTCTAATGCATATTTTGTTAATTTCCAAAAAGACCATTTAGTTTGACCTGCAACTCTTGGTATATTTTTATATTCAATCCATTTTATTTTAAAACCAACAAAACTAAATAAACCTTTATAATATCTATTATATTCTTTTAATGAAATGATTGAATCAACAACCACTCTTTTCATAAGAACATAATCTCTAGCACCATCAACGTTTTCAAAGCTTGTCATTTTATTTATTAATTTGTAAAATAATTTAGCAAAAATACTTCTTATAACAGGTTCACCTTTTCTAGTTGTACGTCTTGTACCAACAGCATCATAATCTTCTTCAATAAGAATTTTGTACATATCTTTCAATAGAGAAGGAGGATCTTGAAGATCTGCATCCATAAGAGTTACATAATCGCCAGTTACATTTTCAAGACCTGCAAAGATTGCTGCTTCCTTACCAAAGTTTCTAGAAAATGAAATATATTTTATACGAGTATCTTTTTCACTTAAATTTTTAATTATTTTTAAAGTGTCATCTTTTGAACCATCATTTATAAAAAGTATTTCAAAATCTATATTTTTTGGAAAATCTTTAATATTTTTTATCAATTCTTCATAAAATAATGGTAAGGCTTTTTCTTCATTATAACAAGGTACTATTATTGATATTTTTTCCATTTACTTATAACACACTCCTACATTTATATATTACATTTATTACTTTAATACATCGTAATTATAACATACACAACTTGTTATTACAATAAACATTTAAAAAATAAAATATCAGTTTTTAACATGCATAAAAAGAGGTACATATTATATAATTATTATTTATATTTTTAATAAAAAAGGGTTGATAAATAAAAAAGGATGTAATATAATCGTAATGGAAATGTAACAAAGAACTTCAAGAAATTTAAAGGAGAGATTGTGATGTTTGGACAAGATATCGGAATTGATTTGGGAACAGCTACAGTAATTGCATATGTGAAAGGAAAAGGCATTGTTCTTAGAGAACCATCTGTTGTTGCAGTAAATAATGTAACAGGTGAAGTGTTGGCTGTTGGACATGAAGCAAGACGTATGTTAGGAAGAACCCCTGGTAATATTGTCGCAATAAGACCTTTAAGAGATGGCGTAATTTCTGATTATACAGTAACAGAAAAAATGTTAAAATATTTTATAGGAAAAATAGGTGGAAGATTTTTATTCGCTCCTAGAATAATGATATGCATACCATCTCAAGTTACTGAAGTTGAAAAAAAGGCAGTAATTGATGCTGCTTCAAATGCTGGTGCAAGAAAAGTATACTTAATTGAAGAACCAATAGCCGCTGCAATTGGAGCAGGAATAGATATTTCAAAGCCATGTGGAAATATGATTGTAGATATTGGAGGAGGAACTACTGATATAGCAGTTATCTCTTTAGGAGGAGCTGTAGTTAGTAATTCTATAAAAGTAGCTGGGGATAAATTTGATGAATATATAGTAAAATACATTAAGAAAAGGCATAATGTTATGATTGGAGAAAGAACTGCTGAAGAATTAAAGCTTCAGATTGGATGTGTTTATCCTAAAATTCAAGATATGGAAATGGATGTTAGAGGAAGAGATTTGATAACAGGACTTCCAAAGACAATAACAATTTATTCAAGTGAAATGATGGAAGCTTTAGAAGAACCAGCAATGCTTATTGTAGATGCTGTTCACTCTGTGCTTGAAAGAACCCCTCCAGAACTTGCAGCAGATATTAGTGATAAAGGAATATATATGACTGGTGGAGGATGCTTAATAGATGGCTTAGATAGATTATTACAAGAAAAAACAGGAATAAATGTAATGATTGCAGAAGATGCTATTTCATGTGTAGCAAAAGGAACAGGAAAAGCATTAGATAATCTTGATAGCATGGATAGAATGAAAAAATAATAGATTTCTGATATCATACTCTTTAAAATACTCACATTTCATATGTGAGTATTTTAATAATTAAAGCAATATAAAAATTTTAATTATAGTTAATTTAAAATAATTGAAAAAATATAGGGAGTATAAAATGAAAGTAGCTTTTTTTACACTTCGGTTGTAAAGTAAATCAATATGAAACAAATGGAATGATACAAGCTTTTATAAAAAATAATTATGAAATTGTAGACTTTAATGAAAAAGCAGATATATATATTATAAATACTTGCACAGTAACAAATATGTCTGATAGAAAATCACGTCAAATTTTAAGACAGGCAAAAAAAACTAATAAGAATTCTATAGTAGTTGCGGTTGGATGTTATGTTCAGGTTGCAAAAGAAGAGGTAGAAAAAATACCTGAAATTGATTTAATTTTGGGAACAAATGAAAAAATTGATATTGTAAAACACGTACAGGATTTTATTAATGAAAAGAAAAATATAAAAATTGATAATGTTATGGATAACAAAACATATGGAGATTTTGGAAGTGTTACATATACAGAAAAAACAAGAGCTGTAATTAAAGTACAGGATGGATGTGATAGATTTTGTACATATTGTGTTATTCCATATGCAAGAGGGCGAGTAAGAAGTAGAAAACCAGAAAATATTATAGAAGAAATCAAAACTATATCTAAAAATGGAATAAAAGAAGTTGTAATAACAGGAATACATGTTGCTTCTTATGGTAAAGATTTTTCATTTAAATATGAATTAATAGACTTATTGGAAGAAATTAATAAAATTGATGGAATAAAAAGAATTAGATTAGGTTCTTTAGAACCATTATTAATTACGAATGAATTTGTATCAAGATTAGTAAAATTAGAAAAAATTTGCCATCATTTTCATTTATCTTTACAAAGTGGATGTACGTCAACTTTAAAAAGAATGAATAGAAGATATACTATAGAACAATTTGAAAGTATAGTAAACATCTTAAGACAATCATATGAAGATGTTATTTTAACGACAGATATAATTGTAGGTTTTCCAGATGAAACTGATGAAGAATTTGATTTAACATATAATTTTTTAAAGAAAATTAAATTCTATAAAATGCATATATTTAAATATTCTCCTAGAAAAGGAACAGTTGCTGCCAATATGAAAAATCAAATTTCTGGCAATGTAAAAGAAGAAAGAAGCAAAAAATTATTGGAACTATCAGATATTAATGAAAATGAATTTTTAGACAATTATATTGGAAAAGATGTAGAAGTATTATTTGAAGAAAAAGATGGAGATTATTATAAAGGGCATACTCAAAATTATATAATGGTAAAAGTAAAATATGATGATAATTTAGAAAATCAAATAAGAAATGTAAAAGTGATTGGAAAAGAAAATTTATCATTGATTGCTGAAATATCAAATCATAATAATTAAATAAAAACTTGTACTATAAAACTGAGATTTTAGATAAATGAAATATATCAACATAATGGATATAGTATGTGGAAAACGTAAATTGTAATATATTGGTAATTAAAACTTAATATAAACTTAATTGAAAAAATAGCGATTATATAGTATAAATAATATGATAAGTTAAGGTTTATACTAAGGAGGAAAACATAAATGAAAGAATATAGATATGTAGAAACTTCTGAAACAGGTAATTTACCAGTTGTTGTCGGAATGTGGAATAAAATTAAAAGATTTTTAATAAAACCAATAGATATGAATAAGCCAGTAGTATTAGAACTAACTGCTAAAGAAGAAAAAGTTTTGACTGAGGTCCATGATTTTTTATTCCAAGAAATTGAATTTCCAGAATTACATAATTTCTTTTTCCATGAAATTAATATTTTTGAAAAGATAATAAATTGGAGAAAAAAGAAATCAGAAAACAAAGAAAATGAATAATTTATAAAAAATATTTTAAAAGTCTATTTAATTTTTTTAAATAGACTTTTTATTTTTGTAAAAAACTACTTGAAAAAACGTTTTAATTGTTATAGAATAATTTCGGTCAAATAGACTAAAAATATATAAAACGATACTAAAAGAAGATTGTAGTATCAGAATTGGAGGATTTTATATTATGTCAGTAAAGGTTGCTATAAATGGTTTTGGACGTATTGGACGTCTTGCGTTTAGACAAATGTTTGGAGCAGAAGGATATGAAATCGTTGCAATAAACGACTTAACAAGTCCTGATATGTTAGCTCACTTATTAAAATATGATTCTGCACAAAAAAGATATGAAAAAGCAGATACAGTAGTAGCAGGAGAAGATTCAATTACAGTAGATGGAAAAACAATAAAAATTTATGCAGAAAAGGATGCTGCAAATCTTCCTTGGGGACAAATAGGAGTTGATGTTGTTCTAGAATGTACAGGTTTCTATACATCTAAAGAAAAAGCAGCAGCTCATATCACAGCTGGGGCTAAAAAGGTTGTTATTTCTGCACCAGCAGGAAAAGATTTACCAACAATTGTTTATGGAGTAAATGAAGGTACATTAACACCAGAAGATAATATTATTTCTGCTGCTTCATGTACAACAAACTGCTTAGCACCTATGGCTAAAGCATTAAATGATTATGCACCAATCCAATCAGGAATCATGACAACAGTTCATGCTTATACTGGTGATCAAATGGTACTTGATGGACCACATAGAAAAGGAGATTTAAGAAGAGCAAGAGCAGCAGCTGTAAATATTGTTCCTAATTCAACAGGAGCAGCTAAAGCTATTGGTTTAGTTATTCCAGAATTAAATGGAAAATTAATTGGATCTGCACAAAGAGTTCCAGTTCCAACAGGATCTACAACTATTTTAGTTGCAGTAGTTAAATCTAATCAAGAAGTAACACCAGAAGCAATAAATGCAGCTATGAAATCAGCTTCAAGTGCTTCTTTTGGATATACAGAAGAACCACTTGTTTCTTCAGATATAATAGGAATTACTTGTGGATCATTATTCGATGCTACTCAAACAATGGTTACAAAAATAGAAGATGGATTATATCAAGTACAGGTAGTAGCTTGGTATGATAATGAAAATTCTTATACAAGTCAAATGGTAAGAACAATAAAATATTTTGCTGAATTAAAATAATTTATAATAAAATAAAAAGGTGATAAGCTTTTAGCTTATCACCTTTTTATTTTAACTGCAAAAAGATTAGAACTATAAAATTAATTTAAAATTTAGATTAATTATTTTGAAAATATTTATTAAAAATAATAATTTTTTGTAACTTCTTTTATTTTTTTATGAATATTGAAGTAAAGATATCTTAAAGGAGCAAAAGTTGAATAAACAAACTAATATATACATGTATATTGATAATGGAGAACTTAACATAGATAAGATTGCTGATGATTTTTCAGGTTATTTATGGAGCATTATAAATAATGCCGGAATAACCGAAAGTGATGAAATAAAAGAAATTATTTCTGATTCATATTTAATTCTATGGAAAAATCAAGAAAGATTAAACAAAAATAAACCTCTTTCACCATATTTAGTTGGAATAGTCAAAAACTTAATAAAAAGATATTATTCTAGCACATCAAAAAATTTAATAAATAATAATATTGAAGATTATGAAAATATATTAGTAGAAAAAGATGGAATAGATTACATAATAGAAAAAAAAGAAATAAATGATGAAATCTTAAAAATATTGAATTTATTAAAAGAAGAGGATAGAGGTATTTTTACTTGCTTTTATTTTAACCAAATGAGTGTAAAGGAAATCTCGATAGAAAATAATTATTCAGAATCTAAAGTAAAAACAAAATTACATAGAATTAGAAATAAAATAAGAAAGGAATTATTGAAAGGAGGATATAGTATAAATGAATAATATCGATATTGAAGAAATAAAAAAGATAACTAAGGAAAAAATAGCTATATCTAATTTTCAAAAAGGTGCTAATATGAAAGATAATATAAAAGATAAGTTTTATTATTTTAAAAGAATTTGTACTATTGCTTCATGCTTAATTCTTATTTTTGGAATAGTTTTTTCTAAACCAATATCAAAATGTGTATATAATTATTATGTTGCACAAAAAGGAGTAACAATAGCTTTAAATGCCCGTAGTGCTAAGTTAAATGCTAAAACAAGTTTTTCTAACGAAGAAATTATAGATTTAGAAAATAATAATGAAGGAATTTCTCAAGATAGTATAAAAATAACTGCTAGTGATATTACAATGGATGATAATAATATAAAATTAATTTTTGATGTTGATTTATCAAATAAAATATCTGACAAAATAGATTATGATAAAGGTATTGATATTGCATTTTCAGACTTATTAATAACAGATGAAAATGGAGATATATTGTTTATCTCAAATGAAGAAAAAGCCTATAAATATTTGAATATAGATTATAATTCAGGCTTTTCTCAGGATTTGAAAATAAGTTATGATGAATACAAAGAACAACTTTTAGAACAAAATGAACGTTATTTTAATGGAAAATTAAATTATTTTGTGTTAGAACGTACTGGAAATAATATAAAATTAGAATATGATATAAATTTAGTTGGAATAGAAAAATATTTTCCAAGATGTAAAAATATAAATATTGACATAGAAAAAATTACAATTACTAATGGAGAATTTAGTGAAAAAGAATTAAGTTATAATGGAAAATGGAATATTAATTTAGATATTCCTGAAAATATTTATAATAGAAAGAGATATGAATATAAAGAGGTTTCAAATAATTATAATGATGAATATAAAGTATTATTTTTTAATGTGTTAGATTCAGGAACAGAAGTAAAACTTTCTTTAAAAGCTTTTGAGAAAAGCCTTGAATCTCCACAGTTAAAATTAATTAATGCAATGGAAGTTGAAAATCCTACAGTACAAATTAGAGACTGGTTTGTGGATGAATTAATGGCAAGTGATGAATATAAAAAATATGAAGAAGAATTATCTAAACTTTATTATATACCTGATACTTATATAGAAGATGAAAACGGAAAAATATATAAATTAGGAAGAGGAAATTATTCAAATGGTGGTGGAAAAATGACAGAAGATAATTATTATGAGCCATCTTTAGAATTTAATTTTACTCCAAAAGATATGACAAATAGTCTAAAGCTTCATATAACATATTTAGATACAAAATATGTATTTAATTTAGTAAAGGAGGCTGAGGTATAATGAAAAAATTTTTAAAAAGCTTTACTAAAATTATAATGGTACTTTTAATGGCAATAGTTTTTTATGGTATAACAAATGAAACTTATGCTGCATCTACTAAAAAAGATACAGAAGCTTTAAAAGTATACATTGAAGATTATAATAAAAAAGAATTAGACCAAATGAATAAAATTAATCAAGAAAAATTAACTGTAATTAAATCTTATATTAGTGTTCCTGCAAAAAATACAGCTTTAGAAACATTAAATCAAGAAGATAAATTTGTTTCATTTTCTTCTCACATGGGTCTTGAGGAAAATTTTAAAGTTGAAGATATAGCAACAAATGCTTTTAGAGAGTATTTTGATAAATATTTAAATGAAGATTTATCTGAGGATGAAAGATTAGTTGATTATTTTATTTCAGGAATATTTACTTATACAAAAGAAGAAACATTTAAAGATGGAGATGATATAGAAGTAAGAATTAGTGCTTTTGTGGTTCCAGTATCAGATAATACTATTTGGGCAAAAAATCAAGAAAAGCGTTATGGAAAATTTACAAATCCTGAAAATGAAAAAGAAAATTTAACTATAGAGGGATATTATACAGAAAGATATTATATACATTTAGTAAATAAAGATGGAAAATATATTATATCATATATGGATACTAAACCAGAAGGATTTGATGATTTTGTAGAAAGAATGAAAAAACATGGAATTGATTTATTAAATATGAATTATGCTGAACTTATTAATAGTAGTAGTGAAAAAGAAATAATATCACAAGCTATAGAAGAACATAAATATAATTCAGAGAATACGTATTTAGCAGAAAATAAAATAAGTAATATAATAGTTATTACATGTAGCGTATTATTAATATCAATAATTGTAATTTATTCTAAATTTACAAGAAAGAAAAAAGTTTAATAAAGTTCAAGAAAATTGATTAAAATAGTTAAAAAGAATACTTGAAAAGTATTCTTTTTTGTTATAAAATGCTTCTGTATAAAAATATCAAAAATTTGTACACGTATAATGTGCATAAAATGAAGGGGGATAAAACAATGAATAAAAAAACAGTTAGAGATATTGATATTAAAGGAAAAAGAGTCTTAGTTAGATGTGACTTTAATGTTCCATATGATGAAAACAGAAATATAACAGATAATAGAAGAATAGTTGCTGCATTACCAACTATTCAATATTTAATTGATAATGGTTGCAAAATAATTTTATGTTCTCATTTAGGAAGACCAAAGGGAGAAGTAAAACCAGAATTTTCAATGGATATTGTAGCAGCAGAACTTTCTAGATTATTAGGAAAAGTAGTAAAACTATCAAAGGATGTTGTAGGAGAAGATGCAAGAAATCTAGCTGCAAATTTACAGCCAGGAGAAGTTATGCTTCTTGAAAATGTTAGATTTGAACCTGGAGAAGAAAAAAATGATGAAGAATTATCAAAAGCTTTTGCATCTTTAGCAGAAGTATATGTTAATGATGCTTTTGGAACAGCCCATAGAGCACATAGTTCTACAACAGGTGTTGCAAACTATTTACCAGCAGTATCAGGATTTTTAATTGAAAAAGAATTAAATTTCTTAGGAACAGCATTGGAAAACCCAGCAAGACCATTTATGGCTATTTTAGGTGGAAAGAAAGTTTCTGACAAGATAGGAGTTATAGATAGTTTATTAGAAAAAGTTGATGTATTAATGATAGGTGGAGCTATGGCTTACACATTCTTTAAATCAATGGGATATAATGTTGGTAATTCAATTTGCGAACTTGATAAATTAGATTTAGCAAAAGAAGTTATGGAAAAAGCTAAAGCTAAAGGTGTTAAATTTATGTTACCAGTAGATACAAAAATTGGAAAAGAATTTGATGCAAATACTGAAAGTAAAATTGTTAAATATACAGAAATTCCAGATGGTTGGGAAGGATTTGATATAGGAGAAGAAACAATAAAAATATATTCTGAAGAATTACAAAAGGCAAAAACTGTAATTTGGAACGGACCAGTTGGATTATTTGAATTTGATCAATTTGCTGTAGGAACAAATAGTATAGCAAAGGCATTAGCTGATATTGATGCAGTAAAAATAATTGGTGGAGGAGATTCTGCAGCTGCAATTGAAAAAGCAGGGCTTGCTGAAAAATTCACACATATTTCTACAGGTGGAGGAGCTTCACTTGAGTTCCTAGAAGGTAAGAAATTACCAGGAATTGAAGCATTACAAGATGCATAAATAAAGAATATATGATTTCTGGTACTAATAGCAATTATATGGATGATGGAATAAATATATTAAGAGAAAAGGAGAAGAGCTTATGAGAAAAAAAGTAATAGCTGGAAATTGGAAAATGAATATGCTTCCAAATGAAGCAATAGATTATATACAAAAATTTTCAGATTTAGTAAAAGATACTGAAAATGAAGTTATATTGTGTGTTCCTTATACAGATTTATTTTACTGTCTAATGAATGCTCAAGGAACTAATATAAAAATAGGAGCACAAAATATGCATTTTGCTGAAAGTGGTGCATATACAGGAGAAGTTTCAGGAAAAATGTTAAAGTCTATTGGAGTTGAATATGTTATAATAGGACACTCAGAAAGAAGACAATATTTTAATGAAACAGATGAATCAGTAAATAAAAAAATAAAAGCAGCTTTTGAAAATGAGCTAAAACCAATAGTTTGTGTTGGAGAAAGTCTAGAGCAAAGAGAAGCTGGAGAAACAGAAAAAATTATTACTACTCAAACACGTTTAGCGTTAGAAGGTTTATCTGAAGAACAAGTAAAAAATACAATAATAGCATATGAACCAATTTGGGCAATAGGAACTGGAAAAACAGCTACATCAGAAGATGCAAATAACAGTATTAAATCAATAAGAAACGAAATAAAAAGAATATATGGAGAAGAAGTTTCTGAAAATGTTATTATTCAATATGGTGGAAGTGTAAAATCATCAAATGCAAAAGAATTATTTACTACTTCAGATATTGATGGAGGATTAGTTGGCGGTGCAAGCTTAAAGCCAGATGAATTTAGTAAAATAGTAAATTATAATAAATAGAAATAATTATATAGTATAAAGCGAATAAAGAGGTAATGAAGATGAGTAAACTAACAATGCTAATGATATTAGATGGTTTTGGAATTAATGAAAAAACAGAAGGAAATGCTGTTAAATTAGCAAAAATTCCCCATCTAAATGAAATTTTAACAAAAAATCCAAATACAATAATTCATACAAGTGGTTTAGAGGTAGGACTTCCAGAAGGGCAAATGGGAAATTCTGAAGTAGGACACACAAATATAGGTGCAGGAAGAATAGTTTATCAAGATTTAGCTAAAATAACTAAAGATATTGAAAATGGAAATTTCTTTAGTGTACCCGAATTTGTAAAAGCAATAGAAAATTGTAAAAATAACAATTCAAAGTTACACATTATGGGATTAGTATCTGATGGTGGTGTTCATAGTCATAATCGTCATTTATATGCACTATTAGAACTTGCTAAAAGAAAAGATTTCCAAGATGTATATGTACATTGCTTTATGGATGGAAGAGATACTCCACCTGTTTCTGGTGAAGGATATCTTACAGAACTTGAAGAAAAAATGAAAGAAAAAGGAGTAGGACAAATAGCAACAATTTCTGGTAGATTTTATAGCATGGATAGAGATAAAAGATGGGAAAGAGTAAGCCTTGCATATAATGCTATAGTAAATGGTGAAGGTGAGAAAGCTACATCTGCAATATCTGCTATTGAAGAATCTTATCAAAAGGAAGTTTTTGATGAATTTGTTAAACCTACAGTAATTACAAATATAAATGGAGAACCTATTGCAAAGATAGAAGATGGTGATTCTGTAATATTCTTTAATTTTAGACCAGATAGAGCTAGAGAAATTACAAGAAGTATAGTAGATAAGGATTTTGATGGATTTGAAACTAAAAAAATAAACACATATTTTGTTTGTATGACTCCATATGATGAGACAATGCCAAATGTTGAAATTGCATACAAAAAAGAAGAAATTAAAAATTCTTTTGGCGAATATATAAGTAAAAAAGGATTAAAACAATTAAGAATTGCTGAAACAGAAAAATATGCACATGTAACATTTTTCTTTAATGGCGGAGTTGAGAAACAATATCCTGGAGAAGATAGAATCCTAATTCCATCACCTAAAGTTGAAACATATGATTTAAAACCAGAGATGAGTGCATATGAAGTATGTGAAAAAGTTGTAGAGGCAATTAAGTCTCAGAAATATGATTGTATAATCTTAAACTTTGCAAATCCAGATATGGTAGGACATACAGGAAGTATAGATGCTGCAATAAAAGCATTAGAAGCAATTGATGAATGTGTTGATAAAGTAGTAAATGCAATAAATGAAGTAAATGGTACATTATTAATAACTGCAGATCATGGAAATTGTGAGCAAATGATTGATTATAAAACAGGAGAGCCACATACAGCTCATACTACAAATCCAGTTCCTCTAGCAATTGTAGGATTACCAAGTAATAAGAAATTAAAAGAAGGAAGATTAGCAGATTTAGCACCAACAATGTTAGATATAATGGGATTGGAAAAACCAGATGAAATGACAGGTGAAAGTTTGCTTGAAAATTAACTTTTAGGAGAAATTTATGATAAGCTTACCAGAAGAAAAAATTTTGTATTCAGAAATACAAAAAAAGTTATTTTATATAATTCCAGAAAAATGGGAAAGTATATTTTTATATGCTTCTGTAATTGATGTTCCAAAACAAAAGCCAATAGGCGAAATGTATTTTTATTATTTACCAAAAGGAATAATTAAGAAAAAATATGTTAATGGATATGAAATACCATCAATATTTAACATAGATGAAGAACAATATTCAAAATTAATTACAGATATATATAATTTGATAAAAGCATTAAGAGAAAATGTAATAAAAGCTAAAAAAAAGGTATGGAGTAATATTACAATTAGTATAGAAAATTTTCAATTTAAAATAGAGTTTAATTATGAGGATTTAAAAAAATCAGAATTTGATTCATATGAGCGTCACGTTATATGGAGATATAATCATTTGGATGAAAATATTGAAACTCTAAGCAAAAAAGATAAAAAAATAATTGAAAATTATAATCAGTATTTACAACTGCACACTCTACCAAAAAGCAATTATTATATAGAAGGAGTTTATAAACAACCTGTTAAGAATATTATAGATTTTGAAAAAACTTTAACAGTTGAAGAAGCAATAGCACAATCAAAAACCGATACACAATCAAAAGAGAAAAATAAAAAAGGATTATTTAAGAAAAATAAGATTGATGATATTATAGAAGAAGAGGAAGAAAGAACATATAATAATCAAATACTTAATTGGAAAAAATAAATTATTTTTAAACTATGAAAAGCAATATTCTATTTTAGAATATTGCTTTTTTAGTATGCTAAATTTTATATTGTTTAGTATTGCTCTATTTATTAATTTAGTAAATATGTTTAATATATTGTTCTAAATAAAATTAATATGAATATATATATTTTAAGTACAAAAGAAAGAAGGAAAAAATGAATAATATTTTAAAATATTTTCCAAGTAAGATTAATGAAGTTTTACAAGAAGAAATTGAAAAAAAAGAAAATTTAGAAGAAATAAGGATAAGAGTTCAAAAGCCAATTATTTTAAAATTTAGTGATACTGAAGTTGTAGTAAGATATTTTGTTAACAATGAAGAAATTCTTAATATTTTACAATTAATTTGTGAAAATTCTATATACAGCTATCAAAATCAAATATCAGAAGGCTTTGTGACTGTCTCAGGAGGTCATAGAGTCGGAATTTCTGGTTCATGCGTTATTGAAAATGGAAAAGTAATAAACATAAATTATATAAATAGTTTAAATATTAGAATTGCAAGGCAAGTATTGGATTGTAGTGATAGTTTTTTAAATTATATTTTGAATCTAAAGATGAATAATGTATATAATACTTTAATTATTTCACCACCAGGAGCTGGAAAAACAACTCTTTTAAGAGATATTGTAAGACAAATTTCAAATGGAATAAAAAAATTGAATTTTAAAGGAATAAATGTTGGACTAGTTGACGAAAGAGGTGAAATTGCATCACTATACAAAGGAGTCCCTCAAAATGATATTGGAATAAAAACAGATGTGATAGAAAATGTACCAAAACAAATTGGTATGAAAATGCTTATTAGATCGATGGCACCGCAAGTTATTGTTGCAGATGAAATTGGAGGATATGAAGATATTCAAATAATAAATTATGCAATACGCTCTGGATGTAAAGGAATATTTACTGCACATGGATCTAATTTTTATGATATATATGTAAATCCAGTTTTAAAAAGTTTAATTGATAATCATGTTTTTGAAGTTTTAATTTTTTTAGATTCTAATTCAAAAGGTAGGCCTAACGAAGTTTATTTACTTGATAAAAATAATTTACAATATAAAAGTATTATTAATGAAGCAAAAATAAGAATATGTTAATTATAGGAGAAAAAATGACTTTAGTAAAAGTGATAAATTTAATAGGTATTATTTTTATATGTTCATATATAGGAATAATAAAAGCAAAAACTTATGAAGATAGAGTTAATGAATTAAATAAATTTCAAAATAGTTTGGTTATGTTTAAAAGTAAAATAGAATTTACGTATGAACCAATAAAAAATATTTTTGAAGAAATTTCAAAGATTATTTATAAAAATGATGAAAATATATTTAAGCTTACTATTGAAAAGAATGAAGATATATATACTTCTTGGTGTGAAGCTTTAGAAGAAATTAAAACTAATTTAAATGGTGAAGATAAGGAAATAATAAAAATGTTAGGAAAATTACTTGGAAAGACAGATATTAAAGGACAAGTTAATGAAATTTCTTTAACTCAAAATTTATTGCAAAAACAAGTGGAGAAGGCAGAAATAGAAAAAAGTAAAAACGTGAAGTTATATAAGACGATGGGAGTCGTTTTAGGATTAGGAATTTGTATAATTTTTATTTAGGAGATATATATGAATATAGATTTATTATTAAAAATTGCAGGAATAGGAATTTTAGTTGCTGTGTTACATCAAATATTGACAAAAGCTGGAAGAGATGACCAAGCAATGATGACAACTCTTGCAGGAATGGTAATTGTTTTAACTATAGTTGTAAATGAAATAAGTTCTTTATTTGAAACTGTTAGGACGGTGTTTAATTTATAATGGAAATTGTAAAGGTAATAGGAATTGGTTTTTTAACATTAATTGTTACTATTATTTTGAAAGAATATAGAAAAGAATATGCTATATATGCGGTTTTAATTTGTGGAGCAATAATAATATTTTATTCAATGGATACTATAAAATCAATTATTGATTTTATAAATGAAATAGCTATTAATTCTAATTATAATAATGGATTTATAACATTATTATTGAAAATTACAGGAATATCAATCCTCACAGAATATGCTGTTAGCATTTGTAAAGATTCTGGCGAAAATTCAATTGCTAATAAAATAGATTTTGGCGGGAAAATCATTGTTATTTCTTTATCAATACCAATAATTTCAACTACTTTAGAATCTATTACAAAATTATTACCATAATAAATTAGGAGCGTTTTATGGAAGAAATTATATCTTCTCAAACTAATAGTTTTGGAATTAATAATTTTTTAAATTCTGCTAAAAAATATACTGAAAATATTTTTCCTGATTTAAATATTATGGAACTATTCTCAAATAGTATAACGGGAAACATAGGAAATGTATTTGATTTAAATAGAATTGGAAATTTATTTTTATCAGAAATATTTATTGCGATTCAGTTAATGGCAAGTGTAATAATTATAGTTATTATACATAGCATTTTTAAAAATATTATAGAAAATTTAGCCAATTCTACTGCAAGTCAAATAGTATATTTTATACAATATTTAATTATAGTAACTGTTGTTGTAAATACTTTTGTATCAATGCTAGATATAATAAGAGAAAGTATTAGCAATGTAGTGAGTTTCATGAATTTACTTGTTCCACTTTTAATTACTTTAATGCTTAGTACAGGAGTTTTAGTAACGACAAGTGTTGTACAACCTATTTTAATATTTATGATAAATTTTATTGGAATTTTTATTAATGATTTTTTAGTACCATTATTACTTATTTCTATAAGTATTTCCATTGTTTCTAATATTTCAGACAAAATTCAAATTGATAGGCTTTCAAAAATGTTTAAATCATCTATAGTATGGATATTAGGAATTATTTTAACAATTTTTGTTTGTACTTTATCAATAGAAGGTACTCTTAGTAGCTCTGTAGATGGCTTGACTGCAAAAACGGCAAAAGCTGCTGTTGCAAATTTCATACCTGTTGTTGGAAAAATAATGGGAGATACAGTAGATACTGTTATTGGTTGTGGGAATATATTAAAAAATTCTGTTGGAATAATTGGAGTAATAATTATACTTGGAATAGTATTACTTCCAATTATAAAAATTACTATTTTATGGATTTCTTTTAAAATGACATCAGCTGTTTGTGAACTTGTAGCAGATCAAAAAATTGTAAAATTGATTGAAAATATAGCTGATGGCTATAAAATTTTACTAGGCATTTTATTATCAGTATCAGTTATGTTTATTATTGGAATTACAATTGTTATAAAAATTACAAATAGTGTAATAATGTATAGATAGATTGGAAAGTGTATGATTCTAAAAATAAAACAATGGTGTGAAGGACTAATTATTTCAATAATAATTTCAATTATTATTGAAATGTTGGTTCCAGAAGGAAATAACAAAAAATATGTTAAGGTAGTTATAGGAATTTATATAATGTTTGTTGTATTAAATCCAATTTTAGAAATGTTAAATTATCAATTTGATTTTGACAATCTTTTTAATGTAGAAGTTCAAGAAACATATGCTAATTCAGACACAAATATAAAAGATATTTATATAATTGGAATAGAAGAGACAATCAAACAAGATTTAGAAAATTTGGGATATATAGTTAAAAATGTTAAAGTTTTTACTGATATAAATTATGATAATATTGAGAAAATAGAAATACAAGTAGAAGAAAAAGAAGAAGAAAATATAAAAATTAAACCTATAATTATTGGAAAAAATACAAATACTCAAGATGATAATGAATGCGATTATAGTAAAATTTTGGATTATTTTAAAGAAAATTACTTTTTAGATTCTGATAAAATTGTATTTTATTAAAAAATTTTTAAAGGAGAAAATTATGCTAGACAAAATTAAAAAAATTTTTAATAACAAAGAAAAAAGAGTTGAAAATTTAGTTTCTTTTTTAATAATTTTAGTAATAACATTAATAATTATAAATAAAATATTAAATAGTGATAAAAAAAATAAAAATGATATTAAAAATGAAGTTGGTGTAGAATTTGCAACAAGTGTAGAAAATTTTGATAATACAAAAGAAGAGTCAGATAATTTAGAAATTAGACTAGAAGAAATATTAGGTAAAATTGCAGGAGTTGGAAAAGTTTCGGTTTTGCTTACATATTCTGAAAGCAGTACTCTTGTTCCAATATATAATATAAATTCAAGCACCAGCACAATAGAAGAAACAGATACTTCTGGTGGAAATAGAATTACAGAAACTGAAAATACTGAAAAAGATGTTGTAACTGATTCAAGTTCAAATGTTGTAACTGAAAAAATAATAAAACCAACTATAGAAGGTGCAATTGTCACAGCGCAAGGAGCTTCTAGCTCTACTGTTAAAAGTAATATTATTTCAGCTGTAGAAGCAGTAACAGGAATTTCTACACATAAAATACAAGTTTTCGAGATGGGAGATGAATAAATTTGAAATTGAATTTTAACAAAGAAAGATTTAAACAAATTTTGTTAACAGTAATTGCTTTTTCACTTATATTAGTTGGATATTTAAATTATAATTTTAACAAAAATGATTTAGATTCAGTACAAGTGTCATCAGAAGATTTACAAATTGCACAAAATACAAGAAATGAAACAAATTTAGGTGATGTACAACTTGTAAATAGTGAGCCAGAAGGAGCTATTGTTTCAAATGATGATTTAGATGGAAATATTACTAAAGAAGAAAATGGTAATGAAGTTATTGAGGAAAATTACGTAGAAGATGTTAAAAATAATTATGAAGATAATAATAATTATGATGAATATTTTGAAGAAAGCAGAATTGAAAGAGAAAGAATGTATTCTGAAACATTAGAAACTTATCAAAATTTGGTAAATTCTAATGAAACTCCTTCAGATCAAAAAGCAATAGCTGTTCAAGAAATTTCTAATATTACAAGAGTAAAAAATGGAATAATAATAGCAGAAAATTTGATTAAAAATAAAGGCTTTGAAGATGTTGTTATTTTGGAAAATGCTGGAATGGTTAATGTAATAGTAAAATCTATTTCACTAAATCAAGAGCAAATATCAAAAATTCAAAATATAATAGAAAGACAATTGGGAATAGAAGCAAAAAATATTAATATAAGTAATAAATAAACTCATGTTTTCAAATTTTACTAGAATATTTTTTTCTATAAGATTAATAATAAAACTATATGAAAGTAATTTTCATATAGTTTTTTTGTAAATCTTATTTCAGAAAGGAAAAAAATATGGCAAAGAAAAGTTTAATATGTATTTTAGCTATAATGGTCCTTTCATTATGTTGTGGAATTTGTTTTGCAGCAGAAAGTGGAAATACAACAAATTTAGGAAATGAAATTATGCAGTCTATTGATAAAACAGGAGACAGTGTTGAAAATGTAGTTTCAGGAAATATTGTAGGTGATACAGCAAACACATTAAGAGATGGAGTAGATAATGTTGGAAATGGTATAAAAGATATGGGAAATAATAATAATGGAAATAATGATGGAAACAATAATGGTACAACATCAGGAGATTACAATGTAACAAGAACAGCAACAGAGGGAACAACAGGAAACAATGGAGGAAATACAATGACAGCAACAACATGGATGTGGATTATTTTAATAGCAGCAGCAGTTATTATCATAGCAGCTATATGGTATTATGCAACACAAAATAATAGCTAGTACAATAAAAAAAGTATTATATAAGGCTAAAATTAATTTACCTTATATAATACTTTTTTATTATAAATATATATTAATTTGATTGTTTTAATCTTATTAAAATTGCTATTGCAAATAAAATTAGTAAGATTCCTACTGCAATTAGAATAACTGATAATATATTATTAAGATGAAGGTTTGCTTCTTCATAACTATTTATATTAGAAACTTTAGTAACACTATCTATTTGAGAAAGAGCATCTAAAGCCTCATCAGATGTATCAGAATTTTCAGAACTAGAATCACTTTCTATTTCCTCATTGTTAACTAAATCTTCATCTTCAGTAGAGACAGCTTTTACACAATAAAAATTAGAAAAAAATGTTAATATTAATATAAAAACACATAGTATTTTTAAAGTTTTATACATAGGAACCTCCTAAATAATACGTTACAAATATCATATACAAAAAAATAAAAAAAGTCTATAGAAATTTAAAAAATTTAAGTAAAAAACTTGTAAAAAATAATTTAAAGATATATAATCTAACTTGCTTACATTACAGTTCATTAATATTCGGGTGTCGCCAAGTGGTAAGGCATCGGACTCTGACTCCGACATTCGTTAGTTCGAATCTAACCACCCGA
>CANROH010000024.1 GCA_947632185.1 uncultured Clostridia bacterium | reverse complement strand
CTCCACAATGATAAAGTTCTTTGTTATCTATAATAATAAATCTATCATGAAATTTATCCGTTCGTGCTATTTTTAGTGTCCCATATTGCTCATTAAATTTTTTAATATCTAATTTTGTTAAATTACAATTTTGTGAAGTTAAAATAATTGCTTGAACATTTTTATCTTTCTTTTGTAGCATTTTAAGAATAGTATCGTCTATATAATTATCTATTATTACTATTTTGCTATGCGCTGTTTTTATAATATCAATTATTAGCTCATAGCTATCCCATATTTGTCCTTTGAAAAATATCTTTTGTTTGAATTCTTGGTCTTTATTCTTTTGTAATTCATTAAATACTTGATTGAATTTATTATCATGTTCTAATAATTTATATTCAACATTTGTTAATCTTTCAAAAATTTGTCCATTTATCGAAATAAATTTTCTCATTTCAACAAATGCATCCATAATATGTATACTTACTTGAACAGCTATATTATTTTTTAGCAAACCAGATAACATTGCTATACCTTGTTCTGTAAAGACATATGGTAAATATTTTTTTCCTCTATGCTTGCTATTATCACTTTTTGAACTGGTCACAATTTGTGACCAGTTATTTTCTTGCTCTGCATTTATATTAATTTCGTTTAAGGTCACAAATTGTGACCTTAAATTTAAAAATTCTTCTTCTGTTAACTGAAAGCAAAATTTTTCTGGAAACCTATCAATATTTCTTTTTACTGCTTGATTTATCTTCTTAGTTTCATAATGATATAACATTGCTACATCACTATCTAGCATAACTTGTTTTCCTCTTATGCAATAAATTAAACTCTTAATATCTATTGTTTCATATTTTACTAAATTTAATTCTTTATTTACTGGCTCAATATTAGTGAGATTATTCATAAATAACTTCATTCCTTCCTTGTGTAAATTTTGTTCATATTATAAAACGTATGTTCGCAAAAGTCAATATATATTTATACAAATAAATTATATTATATATTCCATAAAAAATATAAAAATCAAAACTAAGCATTCGAACTGGAGGAGTAATTTTTTATATAAAACCATTATTCCAAAAGTGCTTATTTGTTAATATTTGTAAAAAATGTTAATGTAGTTTTGGAAAATTGAAGAAAACTAAAAGAAATCATAAAAAAATTGAAATGCTTGATATAAAAAGCTTTGGACAGTTATAAAAATTCCACAGAATTCTTAAAAATCTGTGGAATTTGGTTTTAATTTGGAGGCGCCTATCGGAATCGAACCGATGATCAGAGTTTTGCAGACTCGTGCCTTACCGCTTGGCTAAGGCGCCAAATATAAAAAAAATGGAGCGGGAAACGGGGCTCAAACCCGCGACCTTCGCCTTGGCAAGGCGACGCTCTATCAACTGAGCTATTCCCGCATGAATTAAAGCATTACTATAATAACAAAAAATTATATAAAAGTCAATACAGAAATCCATAAATTTATATAATGTAAAAATGAGATAGCCAGTGAAAATATAAATATTATAAAATTAGATTAATTTGAAAATTAATCTAAAAACTTGTAAAATAAAATGCCTAATAATAAAAACATTATTTTATTATAATATTATATTCAAATAATATAAAAATGTGATGATTTTATATAAAAATAGTATTTGTAAAGGTATAATAATTATGATAATATATGTACCAGATAATTGAGTATGTTCATTATATTATATTGAAATATTATTATAACAATAAATTTTAATGAATAAATATAAAAATTAAAAGAATACTATATGAAAAAAGGAGATTTTGATGAATAAAGTTAGCTTTGAAATAAAACAAGGAATAAAAGCACATTGTATAAAAACTGATTCATATAAAACAGATATAACTTGTGTAATAATAACAACTCCATTAAAAAGAGAAACTGTAACTAAAAATGCATTAATACCATTTATGCTTAGAAGAGGAAGTAATAATTTTCCAAGTTTATACTTAATAAATAGAGAAATGGAAAACATGTATGGAGCCTCTTTTAACTGCGGTATAGATAAAATGGGTGATAATGTTGTTTTAAAGTTTTATATAGAATCAATAAGTAATGAGTATGCTTTAAATAATGAAAATATTTTAAGAAGAAATTTAGAAAGTCTTTTAGATATTGTATTTAATCCAATACAAAAAAATGGGCTTTTAAATGAAGAATTTTTACAAACCGAAAAAGATAATTTAAGAAAAGTTATTGAAAGTAAAATAGATGATAAAGATTTATATAGTTTTGATGCTTGCATTGCAGCAATGTATGGTGATGATAAATTCGGATTATATAAATATGGTTATGTAGAAGATATTGAAAAAATAGATATTAAAAATATTTCAGAATATTATAATTTTTTGATTCAAAATTCTAAAATTGATATTTTTATATCTGGAAATATAGATGAAAAAGAAGCTAAAGATTTTTTAAATGAAAATGAAAATATAAAAAAATTGAAACCAAGAACAGAGAATTATATTTTAAATAATGAATTCACAGAAAGCAAACAAATTGTGGAAAACATTAAAGAAGTTTCAGAAAAAATGGATGTTACCCAAGGCAAATTAGTTATAGGACTTGATATTTCTTCGAATATAGATAATTTACAAGCAACAGGATTAGTATATAATGCAATTTTAGGAGATGGCGCGAATTCTATGATGTTCCAAAATGTTAGAGAAAAAGCAAGTTTAGCGTATTCTGCTAAAAGTACATTTGTGAAGCAAAAAATGAATGTATTTATAAGATGTGGAATTCAAATAGAAAATTATCAAAAAGCAGTAGATCTTATTAAAGTTCAATTAGATAATATTAAAAACGGAAAATTTGAAGAAGATGATATACAAAATGCTAAAACTTATTTAATTTCTGGAATAAGAAACATTGAAGAAGAGCAAGATACAGAAGTTGTATATTATATAGGACAAGAAATATCTAAGACTAATATGAGTCCTGATGAATATATAGAAAAAATTGAAAAAGTATCAAAGGAAGATATTGTAAATCTTGCAAATTCAGTAAGTATAAATACAATTTATTTTTTGAGAAATTAATAAAATATAATTTATGTAAGGAGTAAAAAAGTGCAAATAGTTGAAAATAGTAAAATTAAAGAAAAATTATTTATAGAAAAATTGTCTAATGGCATAAATGTAATGATATTGCCCAAGAAAACAAGAAAAAAATATATTGTTTGGAGTGCAAATTTTGGTTCAATAGACAATAAATTTTATGCACCTGGTGAAGATGTTTTAACCACTGTTCCTGATGGAATTGCACATTATCTAGAACATAAAATGTTTGAACAGGAAAATAGAAAAAATAGTTTAGATGTTTTAACATCTCTTGGGGTAGAGGCAAATGCATATACAACAAATGATCATACTGCATTTTTATTTGAGTGCACAGAAAACTTTGATGAAGCGCTAGATGAGTTTATGAATTATATGCAAAATCCATATTTTACTGATGATAATGTAGAAAAAGAACGAGGAATTATTGAACAAGAAATAATGATGTATGACGACTATCCTGAATGGTCAATATATATGAATGCAATGAGATGCATGTATAAAGCTAATGAAATGAATATTGATGTTGCAGGATCAAAAGAAAGTATCAGCAAAATAGATAAAGAACAGTTATATAAAGTATATGATGCTTTTTATCGTCCAGATAATATGATAATTGTTCTTTGTGGTAATTTCGAACCAAAAGAAGCATTAGAAAAAATAAAACAGAAAATGACGTTAGAACCTTATGAAGAGGAAACTAGAAGAGTATACAATAAGGAACCAGATGAAATTAATCAAAAATATATTGAAAAAGAAATGAATATAAGCATGCCTAGTGTTATTATTGGATATAAAGATAATGATTTAAAATCAGATAAAGTAAAAAAGGATATAGCTATAGATATTTTAGGAACATTACTTTTTGGAAAAAGTTCTGACTTTTTTAAAAATTTATATGAATGTGGAAAAATATTTTCAGAACCAATTATAAATTATGAATTTTCAAAAACTTATGCTCATGTTTTAATTCAGCTACAAACTAATTATGTAGAAGATGTTTTAAATATTGCAAATAGCCAGATTGAAAATTTAAAACAAAATGGAATAAATGATGAGGATTTTCAAATAGCAAAAAAGAAAGTATATGGAAATATTGTAAAAGATTATAATGATGTTTCTACAATTGCAACAGGAATTGTATCAGATTATTTTAAGGGAATTAATTCTTTTGATTATTTTGAAGAATTTAATAGTTTAAATAAAGAATATGTAGAAAAAATTTTAAAAGAAACGTTTGTAGAGGATAGAAAAGTTATATCAGTTATAAAACCTATAAGCGATAAAAAGGATTAATATATGAGTGTTGTGAGATTTCCAGGACTTAATTTAGAATTTAAATTTTCACAAATAGCATTCTCATTTTTTCGGAATTAATATATACAAATATGCAATTTGTATAGTTTTAGGAATTGTTGTAGCTTTAATTTTGTGTAAATTTAGTAAAGAAAAGTATGATAATGATTATGATTTTGTGCTTCAAACAATAATTGTTGCAATTATTTTTGGAATTATAGGTGCTAGATTATATTATGTTTTATTTAATATTGAATATTATTCAAATAATATTTTGAAAATATTTAATTTTAGAAATGGTGGACTTGCTATCTATGGTGGACTTATTTTTGGAGCATTAGCTGTAATAATTATGTGCAAAATTTCTAAAAAAGATATTTTGAATTTTTTTGATTATATAATTCCATTTGTTGCAATAGCTCAATGTATAGGAAGATTTGGCAATTTCTTTAATATTGAGGCATATGGATATGAAACTAGTTCGATTTTAAGAATGGGGATATATAATCAAGGAAGATACATAGAAGTTCATCCAACATTTTTATATGAATCTATTTGTACATTAATTATTTTTATAATACTAAAAAAAATGCAAAATTTGAGAAAATTTAAGGGACAAATACTTATATCTTATTTTATTTTGTATTCTTGTGTAAGATTTATAATAGAAGGATTTAGAGCAGATAGCTTAATGTTTTTTGACTTTAGAATTTCTCAAGTAATATCATTGATAATTTTTATTATATCTGTAGCAATTTTAATTAGAAAAAAAACTAATGAAAAAAACCTCTGATTAATATAAAGATGTCGAAAATTGTCTTACGAAAATTAAAGCAAATACTGATATATTATTGACTTTTGTGTAACAAAATGTTATTTTTAAAATATACAAAAGATGAATAATGAGAAAAAAGGAGAGTGATATTATGTTAGATGAAAAAATATGTAAATTAAGAGACAAACTAAATAAATGCATTTCTAATGGAGAAGATTACTCTGTAATATATAAAGTAAGTGTTGAACTAGATGAACTTATAGCAAAATATTATGCTAGCATGCTTGAGGTGCCAAATAAGTAAAGTTTCAATAAATAAATATAAAATTTAAAATTTTAAATGGAAGTAGAATCTATTTTAAACTAGATTTTACTTCCATTTTATTTCATAATATTATATAATACACAGCAGTTATAGGAGAGTTATATGAAAGATATAGATATTTCAAAAATTGCAAAAAATATATATGATTTAGGAGAAGATTATATATATGATCTTTTAGAAAATTTTACAAATAATCCTGATATAGACAAATCATTGACATATATTTACATTAAAGCATTTTATATTCATAGTGTTAAATTATATTTAGAAAACAATAAAAAAATGCAATATTTTGATGAAATATATTCTGAATATAAAAATTATTTAATTGAATATTATAAAAATAATAATTATAAAATATCAGCAGAATTAATTGAAGATATAAAAAATGCTTTTGACAAGTCGTTTGAGATAACAGAATCAATAAGTGTTAATGATATATATGATGGATATGAATATAGACATCACATAATAGTAGTATTTGAATTATTAAAAAATATATTAGAGAAAAAATCTAAATGTGACATTAAAGAAGATATTTTTGATAATTATATTTCAAAGATTAAAGAAAAGTCAGAAGAGATAATGGATTATTTAGCAAATCAAATTAAGTGATGTTTAATTTTTAAAATGTCTATACATTTTTTTTATTTTAATATATAATTCTTATATAAAATTAATATATAGATTTGAAATTGGAAAATATTTTTAGATACTGTTTTTAATACAAAAATGGAGGAAAAATGGAGAAACTAAAACAATTAATAGTTTCAATAGATTTAAATAATTTACTAAAGATTTTTGATATACAAATAGCAATTGGAGTACTAATATTTTTTATAATATTTAGAACAGTTTTTTCAAAGGCATTAATTAAAATTTATTATAGAATAACTAAAAATAAGGATAATGCCAAAAATAGTGTAATGTATAAGCCTTTAAACACGTTTTTTATACTATTAGGTATATTTCTTATGATTAATATATTACCAACTAGTAAACAAATATTATTTATAATGAATCAGATCTTTAAAGTTATAGTAATATATTATATTACTAAAGCTATATCAACATTAATAACTGAAGATTCATATGTTATAAAAAAGATATTAAAAAATTCTGATAATAAAGCTGTAAACAAAGTAATATGTGTAATACTAAGAGTAGTTTTATGGGTAGTATTTATATTTATAACGTTAAATGAACTAGGGTATACAGAAGGGTTAAAAGGCTTAGGAGGATTAGCTACTGGACTAGGAATTGGATCTGCTGCGCTAGCATTAGCTGCACAGGATTTAGTAAAAAGCATGATAAGTGGTGTTACAATTTTAACAGATAAGCCATTTGTTATAGGAGATTGGATTGAGGTAGGAGAATTTCAAGGTACAGTTATAGATATAACTTTTAGAAGTACACGTATAAAATCTTACAATAATGCGGTAATTACAATTCCAAATTCTACAATAACATCTACATATGTAGTAAATTGGAATAGGTTAACAAGTAGAAGATTTGATTGTGTTTTAAATTTAAGTTTGGAAACACCATCTGAAAAAATTAAAAAAATTGTAAATGAAATAAAATTACTTTTACAAAATGATCCAAAAGTAATTAAAGAAACGGTTGAAGTAAGCTTAAGTGATATTACTGCTTATAGTAGTGATATAAAGATATTTTTATATGTTAGAGAGGCAGAGTATTCTAAATTTTTAAAAGCAAAACAGGATATTTTATGTAGTTTATTATATTTAGTTGAAAAAGAAAATATAGATTTAGCATATCCTACTCAAACAGTATATTTTAAAAAAGGGGAAGAGTAAATGACGATAGGAGTAGCACTAGCTGGTGGAGGCTTAAAGGGGCTTGCTCATATAGGAGCATTAAAGGCTTTAGAGGATTTAGGAATAAAGCCAGATTTTTTATCTGGAACAAGTTCAGGAAGTATTTTTGCAACATTTTATGCTATGGGATTTAAACCAGAAGAGATTAAAGAAAAAACAATGGAATTTTATAAAATTCTTACTACAGTTAAGAAAAAGCCCTTGTTTAAAGCAGCGTATACTTATTTAACATCAGGAATAGTGAAGATAGAAGGAATAATGCCTGGTGAGAATATAGAAAAATTAGTAAAAGATGTATCGAAAGAAAAAAATATAACTAATATGAACCAAATAAAAATTCCTTATGCTATAGCAACTGTAGATACAATTTCAACAAAAGAATGCATATTTTTATCAAAAAAATATGATTTAAAAGATGATAATATAGATTATATATATGATGCACCTATTGCTACAGCAACAAGAGCAAGTATGTCTTTTCCAGGAGTATATACACCATGTGAATATGGAAAATATAATTTTATAGATGGAGGAACAAAGGATAATCTTCCAATAAAAATTTTAAAAGATATGGGAGCAGATAAAACAATTGCTTTAAGTTTTAGAATAGATGATTATGAACCAAAAGAAGATTTACTAGCAATTCTGCTAAGGACAGTAGATATATTTTCTTTGAAAGATGTAAGAAAAGCCCAAAAAGAAGCTGATCTAGCAATTGAAATCGATGCAAAAGGCGCAAGTCTTTTAGAAATAGACGATGCTCAAAAATTAGTTCAAACAGGTTATGATACTATTATGAATAGAAAGGAAGATATATTAAAGCTATTAAAATAAAAGGAAGTTAGGAGTGATAGATTTGTCTAGTAATAGTACGATGATGCAATACTTTGAATGGTATTTGCCTAGTGATTCTACACTTTGGAATAAACTTATAAAAGATGCTAAACATTTAGAGAATATAGGAATAACTCATTTATGGTTACCACCAGCCTATAAAGGTGCAAGTGGTAAAGAGGATGTGGGTTATGGAGTATATGATTTATATGATTTAGGAGAATTTAATCAAAAAGGTACTATTCCTACAAAGTATGGAACAAAGGAAGAATATGTAAATTCCATAAAAATATTGCATGAAAATAATATAAAAGTTTTAGCAGACATAGTGCTAAATCATAAAATGGGAGCTGATGAAACAGAGGATGTTTTTGCTGTACAAGATGATGAGTCAAATAGAAATATAAGTTTAACAGAAGCTAAACAGATTAAAGTATGGACAAAATATTTGTTTCCAGGAAGAGGTGATACATATTCAAGCTTTAAATGGAACTGGACGCATTTTCATGGTATTGATTGGGATGAAAATACATGTACAGCTGCTATATATAAATTTTATGGAAAACATTGGGATGAAAATGTTGATAAAGAAAATGGCAATTTTGATTATTTAATGGGAGCTGATATAGATTTAAATAATTTTGATGTTGTAAGAGAGTTAAAGCAATGGGGAAAATGGTATTTAGAGACAACAAATGTAGATGGCTTTAGATTGGATGCAGTTAAACATATAAGATCTGAATTTTTTCCAGAATGGTTAGATGAATTAAAAAGATTTTCTGACAAGAAGCTTTTTGCTGTTGGAGAATATTGGAGTTCAAATGTCGATATAATAAATGAGTACATAAGAAAAACAAATGGATGTATGTCTATATTTGACGTACCTTTACATTATAATTTCCATAGGGCCTCAATAAGTAATGGAGAATTTAACATGAGTCAAATTTTTGATGGTACAATTGTTGGAACAAATCCAGAAAAATCAGTAACATTTGTTGATAATCATGACACAGAACCAGGACAAGCATTAGAATCTTGGATTCTAGATTGGTTTAAACCATTAGCGTATTCCCTTATATTATTACGAAAAGATGGTTTTCCATGTGTTTTTTATGGAGATTATTATGGAATTCCAGAAAAAAATATTGATTCTAAACAAAGTATTTTAGATATTTTATTAAAAGTAAGGAAATACTATGCATATGGAGAACAATATGATTACTTTAATGATAAAAATATAATTGGATTTACAAGGCTTGGAGATTATGAACATTCAAATTCTGGCGTAGCAGTTATCATGTCTGATGGTAAAGGTGGATGTATGCAAATGAATGTTGGTAAAAAATTAGCAAATACTGTATTTTATGATTGTACAGGAAATCTTCAAGAAACAGTTTATGTAGATAATGATGGAAATGGAATTTTTTATTGTAAAGATGGAAGCGTGTCAGTTTGGATAAAAGAAGGACAAAAAGTAAATTGATGAATGTATAATAATTTTTAATTGAAAAAACTATAAAATATAATTATTTTAAAAGAGGGACTTTTTATGAAAGTTTTAATAACAGGAGCATCTTCAGGCATAGGACGAGATATAGCCAGAGAATTTGCTAAATTAAAATATGATGTTGTTTTGGTAGCTAGAAATATTGAAAAGTTAGAAAACTTAAAGAAAGAACTAATAGAAAAATATAATATTAATGCAGAATATTTAAGTGTTGATTTAACAAGTAAAGAAAACTGTATAAATTTGCATAATCAAGTAAAAGATGTTGATATACTTGTAAATAATGCAGGATTAGGAGATTTTGGAAATTTTACAAAAACAGATTTAGAAAAAGATTTAACAATTATAAATACGAATATAACTGCAATGCATATACTAACAAAATTATATCTAAAAGACATGAAAGAAAAAAATAATGGAAAAATTTTAAATGTTGCATCTATAGCAGGATTTTTGCCGGGACCATTAATGGCAACATATTATGCTTCTAAAAGTTATGTTGTAAGACTATCAGAATCAATAAGAGAGGAATTAAAAAAGGAAAAATCAAATATAAAAATTAGTATATTATGTCCAGGTCCGGTTAGAACAAATTTTAATAATGTTGCAAATGTAAAATTTGAAATAAGTTCTTTGTCAAGCGAATATGTAGCGAGATATGCAGTAAATAAATTTTTAAAAAATAAGTTTTATATTGTCCCAGGCTTTCAAGTTAAGTGTGCAAAATTATTTTCAAAAATTATTCCAACTACAATACTTGCTAAAGTTACTTATCACATGCAAAAAAGAAAAGAGGGAAAGGAAAATTTATAAAAAATTATAAAAAGCGTATTAAAAATATTTTAAATATGCTTTTTTATTTTGTAAAAAAAGTTATAATAAATGTCCTGAAACGCCTTATGCCGTAAGGAATTATTTGTAACAATATTGTTGACTTTTAATATGTGGTATGATATTATACATGTGTATATTAAATTAAATGAAAAAATAAATAATAGATAAAAGGGGGATATATGAAACTAAAAAAAATAGTTGTTATTGGTTTAGTTTTTACGCTTTTAGTAGCTCAATTTAGTTGGATTAAGTTTAACAATAAAGTTTATGCTGTAGAAACTCAGGAAACTGTAGCTACAAAATATTTTTATAATCAACTTACTACTGAAGCAAAATCTTTTTATCATGCTATGGAGCATATGCTTACAAGTGGAATGCTAAAAAAAGGAAATGAATCATATGATTTACAAGATTATGTTACTCAAGACCAATTGAGAAGTTATACAGAAGGTTCTCAAGATTTATTATTAACAATGGGAGCAGCTAAAGATGCATTTTTAGCTGATCATCCAGACTTATTTTATATTGATTCAGATTATCTTTCTTTAAGAGTAACATCAAAGAATACAGAAAGTGGACTTGAATATCATGCTACTTTAGGAACAGGAAGAAGTGACTCTTATCGTAATAAAGCTTTTATTGGAAAATCAGAGCAAGAAATCAATAAGGCAATTGAAGCTGTAAATAAAAGAGTGGATGAAATTGTTGAAGCAGCAAAGAAAATTGAACCTGAGGAAAACCAAAATTTAAGAGAACAACAAATAAAATATGTTCATGAACAGATAATTAATAATGCAGATTATACATATGAGGATGAAGTAAAAAATGGTGCAAGTGCATATAATGTAAGAAATGTTTATGGAGCATTTGTTGCTACTGAAGATGGACAAAAGAATATATTAGATAGTGATCCTAATACTAAAGCGAATGGACAGATAGTTTGTGAAGGATATGCTAGGGCTGTAAAAACTGTTTTAGATAAACTAAATATTCCATGCATTTTAGTAACAGGTGTTTATAGACATACAGAAGATCAGTTAGAACCTCATATGTGGAATTATGTACAATTAGAAGATGAAAAATGGTATGGATTAGATGCAACTTTTGATGATCCTTCTAATGGAACAGAAAGATTAGAATATTTTCTTGTTGGAGATGATAAATTAGGAATTAAGCATGTTCCAACAGGAATTATGTCAGAATCAAATTATGAATTCACATATCCAACTCTTCAAACAGTAAGTGATAAATTTGAAAATGTTTATAATACAGATGGTTTAGTTGTAGAATTAGATGACGAAACATATGATGAAAGAGATGATGTCACAGCAGCTGCATTTAAAATAAGTTATAAGGGAATGGGATATAAAAAAGCTGCTGAAAATGGATATTATATAGTTGCTAATTTTCATCAATATTATCCAGGAAATGATACATGGCAAGAATCAGGATGGTCTTATTTCCGCACAGATATACCAATATATGATTCTGTTGTTGATATAGAAAATGATGATGGAACATCTTATACATCATTTTATATGTCACATTGTAAATACTTAGAGGTAGCTGTTACAGATATTGCACCTGAACCTTACAATAAATTTGAAAGAGATCCTGATAAGATTAAAAAACAAACAACTTATATGGGATCACCAACATCTTTTATTGTAATGTCAAAACCAGTATATAATCCAAATGGTAATTATGTAGCACCTCCATATATAAAGAAATGTACGCCGATAGCAAACTCTACAGTATATATAGGAAGTAAATATCATGTTACAGTTGAATATGATGATATTTTAATACCTACTGGAGAAGAAATAGGCATGAGTGTGAGAGTAGAAAATTCTCCTAATAATGATTTAAATAAATATTATAAAGTTGAAAATTTCAAATTTGATGGACAAAGTACATTTACATTTGACTTTACCCCAAGCCAAATGTATGAAGATGACTCTGTATACTATAACATCCATTTTTCAGGAGTTGTAGGTAGCAGAAGCTTAAAAGTACCAAATGATTTAAAATATTTTTGTGCTAATAGATGTGATGTATGTACTTTAAAAGCTTCGCAAGGAATAGACTGGAATACTTTTGGTAAACCACAATTATTAGAAAATACAGATCTTTCAACAAATGGCTGGAAAACAAGTGATGGTAGAACATTAGATGATTTATCTGATGCACTTAAACATAGAATGGCATTAGTGGCTACAAGAGCTACTACAGCCGAAGTTAAAGAGATGAATGATGTAATTGGTAAAAATGAGGATACACAAAATGATACAATTCTATCTCAAGAAACTTATAATATTAGGCTTACTCTATGTAAATCTCAAATAATAAATACAGGAGAGAAAGTTAGGGTAAGATTAGGATTTCCACCAGGCTATGGACCAGAAGACGAAGGTGTAACATTTAAAGCTTACCATTTTACAAAAAATGAACAAGGTGAAATAATAAGTGTTGAAGAAATACCTGTAATTGTAACTAAACTTGGATTAATTGTATTATGTGATTCATTTAGTCCATTTACTATAGCAGCGGTAGAGGGAGAACCAGAAGAGACTACTAAAAAAACTATAGTATTGGCAACAACTGAAGGTGGTACTGTAAATAAAGATGGAAAGGCAGCTAATAGCATAATTGAAATAGATAAAGGAGAAAATATAACACTTGACATCTCACCTATAGAAAATTATGAATTAGATGAAGTTGTTGTTGGAGAAGAAACTAGAGAATTGAATAATGAATTAACAATTAATTATGATGAACTTGTAGATAATGCTACTATTGTTAAAATAGAATTTGCTACTAAATCAACTCATCAAGAAGAACAATCTGAGGGATTAAAACATGTTGCACAACCAGTTGTATCACAACCAAAGTTTACAACAAAATTGACAGCTACATTACCAGAATCAGGAATTTTAAATCCAGGAGATGAATTTTCAGTAACAGCTTCTTTAGAAAGCTTTACAGAAATAGGTGAGGGATTACTTTCTGTTGGTGGAAAATTAGAATATGATACTGATGTATTAGAAATGGTTACAGAAACACTTGAAGGAAAAGAAACTTGGAGTCTATCAGAGGAATACTTTAATACAGAGAATTTTAAATTTATAACAGATACAAGTAAAAGAGTAAAAACACCTGGGGAATTATTTAAAGTTAGTTTTAAAGTAAAAGAAGATGCACAAACGGGATTACCAACTTCAATTAAATTAATAAATATAACAGGTGGAACTGGTGAAGAAACAGCCACTGCAATAGATTCTCAAATAAGTGTAGATATAGTAGCTCCTGTTGAAAAAGATGAACTTACATCAGATGAATATGAAATAGGAGATTATTATATTACTGGTATCCCAGGGGATACAACAGTAGCTGACTTTAAAAATAAAATTCATGCTTCAAAAACACCAATAATAACTAAATCAACTCTTGATGAAGAAAAAATTTTAAGTGATAATGAAAAGATTTCAACTGGATCAAAAGTTACAGTAGGAACTTTATCATATACACTTGTTGTAACAGGGGATGTTGATGGAGATGGAGATGCAATGGCAATAAATGATATAGCTAAAATAAAATTACACTATATTGAAAAAGAGACTTTATTAGGATTTCAAAAAGAGGCTGCTGATTTAGATTCTGATTCAAGTATTGGTGTAAATGATTTAGCACTTATGAAACAAAATTTTATAGAAAAAGTAAATCCATAAAATAAAAAATTAATAAAATTTTATTCAAACGAGGAGAAATAATGAAAAGAATATTAAAAATAAGTTTTGTATTATTATTGTTAATAAGCTGTGTATTAACTGTATATGCTACTATTACTGCTGATGTTACATTAAGTACATCAAAGTCTAAATACAGCAAGGATGAAGAAATTGTAGTAACTGTTAAATTAACTAATCTTGAATCAGAAAAGGGAATTATAGCTTTTGGTGCAGTATTAGAATATGATAAGGAAAATTTACAGTATGTTAGTATGAATGGTAAAAATGGATGGAGTAATCCATATTATAATGAAGAAAATGGAAAATTTGTAACAGATAGAGGAAGTTTTGCTACAGAAGATGGAGAAATATTTGAAATAATTTTTAAAGCTAAAACGGATAAAGCTGACAAAGTTGATGTTACAATAAAAAATATTGAAGTAGCAGATGGAATTGAAGAAGATAAATTTTCACCTGCAACTCTTACAATTTCAATTGGAGATGATTCTGGTGATGTAACAGATCCAGATGATGAAAATCCAGATAATAATGCTGATGATAGAAATACTAATACTAATACAAATACAATTAGTGATAATAACACTAATACAAACACAAACACTAATACTAATAAAAGTACTAATACTAATAACAATACAAATACAAATACTAACACTAATACCAACAAAAATAATAACCAAAATAATGATAATACAGCCCCAAATAATCAACAAGATAATTTAGCTGATAAAGCATTACCAAATGCTGGTATGGGTAGAAACATAGTAATACTAATATTAATAGGAGTAATGATTATTGTTCCAGTTATACTATTTAAGAAAATGGAAATAATGGATAAACTATTAGGAAATAAGAAAAAATAAATAACTTTATAAAAAATAAAAGGAAAATGTAAAATTTTCCTTTTATTTTTTGGTTTATATCATTCCTGTTACTAAAATTCCTAAATTTTCCCTATAAATTCCTGCAAATTGTGAAATAGGAATTGGATTGTCACCAAGACCAACTTCAATAGTAAATCCAGGTCTATTATAGTAAAGAATAAACCAATCTTTAAATCCAGCAAAACTTGAGTTATAAGGAACTTCCTCTATTGTATATCCAGAAATTTGAGAAAATCTTTCAGCTATTTCTTTACTGCCAGGAGGAGTTTGATCTTGATATTGATAGAAAATTACACGCCCCTGTGTATGATATGTTATCATAAGAGAAAAATTATGACTAAGCGTGAAATTATATAAAGCTACAGATTCTGGAGCAGTCAATGGACCGTATCCAACGAAATCTCTAGGTGCCGGTTTATCAAAACCCTGAGCATATTTTATTTCTTTGGCTTGAGCCCAACCTGCAGGAAATTGCAAATTTAAATCCACACCTCTCGTGTTTAAAATATACCAACCACAAATTAAATTATATATAATATAAAATAAAAGAAAGAGTTAAAATTATTTACACACTTAAAACGATGCGCAATATATTTAATAAAACAAAAAAGAATTTGAAACTTGGAAAAAAGCTAAAGAAAAAATAACTAAATTAAGGTATGAAAACTTACTGAAAATGAAGTTTATAACAGGATAGAGAAAACTAAGTAATTTTTAGAAAAAAATTATCAATAATATGTATTAAAGTTTTAAATTTAATGGTATAATAAAAAAAGATTGAGTAGGTAAAGGCACAGACAGAAACAATATTAAAAAATAAACAAAGAAATAGATGATATAAAAACAGATAAATTAGATGAAGAAATAAAGTTGATTTATAAAGAAATATACTAATATATGTAAAACTATATAGAAATTTCTAGTAAGATTAAGTCACAAAATATATACAAACGAAAAAAATTATATTATAATTATAATATATCATTTTTAAAATGATGATTGTATGTATTAAAGAATATAGAGTTTATTTATTTTATATAGGGGGAAGAAAAAATGGCTTATAAAAAAGAAAAAGGAGAAAATAAAAATCAGTACATAGCTTTGTTTGAAGAAAATCCAGTTGGAACATATGAGTTTAAAACAGTATTACAATGTACAGACGATTTTGGTGGACTTATAACAAATGCTGGACCAAATAGAGGCTTTGATATATCAAAACAATATGTAATTGATGCAGATAATATTTTAGAAGATTTGAAGGGGAGAAAAAAACGAGGAAAAACCTGTTTTGGTCTAGGAAATCCACATTTTATTAGTAAATCTAGATATATTGCACTCATTCTTGGAGAAGATATAAAACGTGAAGTATATGAAAACCTTAAGGAATATATTGGAGGTAGACCTAATGATGCACAAGTGGCAGAAGAATTTGCTATGTGTGCATATAAAATAGGGCAATGTATCAAGGAAATTTCATTGGATGAAGGAAAATATAAAATTACGTTTAATAGAGATTTTACCCTGGATACTGCTCCAGAAACGGATAAAGATAACCTAAACAGAGCAGTATTTGAAGATAAAACAAGTAAACAAGAAGCTACAGTAAATGAAAGCAAAACTGGGAACAATACAGTTTCTAATAATACTACAAAACAAACAACAATCAATATTACAAAACCTTCTATAGCAGGAAAGCAAAAAGGGAAGGCTGTACCAATTGATGCAAATCAAATAATAGAACGAGTGAAAAAAAAGATAAAAGGTCAAGACAAAGCATTGGAAGATGTTGTTTCTGCATTAGTACTAAATCAAGAAATAATTGGTACCAATATGAAAGATGCAGATCAATGGAAAACCAATATACTTATAGATGGACCATCAGGAACTGGCAAAACATATATTATAGAAAGTGTTGCAGAAGAATTAGGTTTACCATGTTGTGTAACTGGAATTACAAATTATTCTGGAACAGGATATAAAGGAGCAAGTTTAAATGACATATTAGCTAGACTATTGAAAGCAGCTGATGGAGATTTGGAATTGGCGCAAAAAGGTATTGTTGCATTAGATGAATTTGATAAATTAAGTAATAATGAACAGGATAGTGGAAACAGTAATGCAATGCATCAATCAGTGCAAGATGAGCTATTAACATATATGAGTGGTACTAAGATAGATGTAGAGTATAATGGTATGATTTATGATTTTGATACAACAAATCTATCGTTTATTGCAATGGGAGCTTTTGAAAAAATGCATAAGCATAAAATTGCAATAAATGAACAAAAAATAGGTGAATCTAATAGTACTGCAAATGGCGTTTCTAGAGAATATGAAGTAACAAAGGATGACTACATTGCTGAAGGATTAAGAAGAGAATTACTAGGTAGATTTCAAACATTGACACATACAAATGAGCTAGGTGTTGAAGCATTGAAAGATATTCTACTTAATTCAACAAATAGCAGATTAAGAAAGATTCAATTAATAGAAAAATTGCGTAATAAAAAAATAAAAATAGAAGATGAGACCATTGATTATATAGTTCAAGATGCTTTTAAAAACAATACAGGTGCTAGGGCATTAGGAGATTCAATAGAAAATATTATAAGTTTTCTAAATAGAGATATTAATGATTCTTCTGTAAAAGAAATTATCATTACACCGGAGATTGTTGAAAAGGCGTTAAAAAGCCAAATGATTCAATACATTGATCCAAACACTAGAGGAAAAAAATTAGAAGGGAGATAAAAATTTAAATGATGGAATTTGTATGTACTGAAAAAATGGATGTTGAAAAACAAGTAAAAGTAATAGCAAATGAAATTGAAAATGAATATCCTGATATATTGCCAGAAAAAATACTAGAGATAGCTGTATTAAGTGATACTGTTCATAAAGATGCAACAGAAGATACATTTTTTCAACGTTATTACATAATATTGCAATCTTTGGGAAAAGAATCACCTATATATAATAGAGTTTATTCAGACATGGTAAATGTGTGCAATAATAAACTATATAATAAAATGTATCGCATTTTATACAACGATATAGTTAAATATCAAAATAATTTGATTCAAGAATTCCCATGTATAAGTGATTATTTTGACAATAATTTATCAAACGAAAAAAAGGTAGAAAATGCAGAAATATATAAAGATGATATATTTAATACTCCAAAAGACATAACTTGTAAAGATAATAGTTTATTACCAGAAAAAGTTAGAGAAAATAGCTCAATTTGGAAAAAAATAAAAGATTTTTTTAAAAAAATATTTAAATAATAAACCTAAATAAAGAACTTTCGAAACATTTTTGAAACTTTGATAATACTAAATTAATAACACAATATTGGTGAAAAATAAAACGAGGTAAAAACTCGTTTTATTTTTTTAGGTCCAATATTGGTAGCATGAATAACGATATGACATTTTTTAAAGCAATTATGAATTCGTTTAGCAAACTGGTTGGTATATTTTAAACACGAGAGGTGTTAATTTAAAAATATACCAAATTTTTAAACGAATTATATACTACAAAAGAAACAAGAGTATTCAAATTTAATTTTTGATATGATATAATTGATATAAATAAAATTGAAAGGAATAGTGCTTATGGCTTTTATGGGTAGAGGAGATTTCCCATCTATTGAAAAAGGCGATATGGGAGATAACAATTTGAATGAAAACGGACATAGATTTCATAGAGAACCATACTTTTATAGAAGATTTTATTATTACATTCCACTAGATAATACATATGTAATAATGCAAATAATAGTCACATTTATTATTTTAATAGTTGGAGTAATAGCATTTATTACAACATATAAATCAACTATTATAGATCCCATAGAGAATATAAAAAAATTATTTATAAATGTTCATCTAATAATAATAGCTATATTTTTAGGGATAACATTTATAATTAATTATTCATCAAAAAATGAATCAGCATTAATAAATAGACTAATTGTTTTTTCAATAATATCAATAATAACAATGATAATATTCTTTGGTATAAAATTAAATTTTGATGCAACATATACTAAGGAAAAATTTGAAGAGTTTTATTCTGAACAAAATATTGAGGATGAATCATCAAAAAATGATATACTAAAACAAAAAATAGACATCGGAATAACCGGATTAAATATAAAAACAGAAAAAGAATATTATGTTGATGAGTGTTTGAAATTATATGGAATTTTTAAGACAAAAACATATGGCACATTAGCACTACATTTATTGCTTAATATTTTACTGATTTATCAAGTGTTAAAAGTTTCAAAGCTTCAAGGAAAAAAAGAAAAAATGAACAAAAATGATGCTATATTATTTGATGAAGAACAAAATATCAAGTTTTAATATAATTAGTTAATGGAGGATTCTATGACAGATGAAGAAAAAGAATTTGTAATCAAAGTAAATGTAGATAAAGCTAGAAATAAAACTATTGCATCTATTTTGTTAATGATTATTAGTATATTAACTTATGTTGTTCCACTTATGTTTGGAGAATTTGATTTTGGTATTGTTTTTGAGGTTACATCATTAGTTTTTCTAATAATAGCAAGAAATTATATGAATAAATATGATGAAGTAAGATCAAAAAGATATATTATTTGTGCAATGATACCTATAGGGTGGATATTAATTTATGATATTATTATTTTACTATCATCTGTTAGTGATATAGTTGATTTAGCATTTTTTGGATATGATTATTTTTTTGAAGAAATATTGTCAATTTTATATATGATAATATTATTTGCAATTAATAGAGATTTATTAAAGGCAGATAATCCAGTTAAATATAAAGAGAATACAGATTGGTTTTACGAAAAATATGGGGGAAAAGAGAATGGAGGAAATAAAAGTGTTTGAAGATAAGCATATGTTTAAATTCATTTATGCATTACTAGGTTTTGCATCTATTATTATACCAGGCCCAATAGTTCCTATAATAAGTTTGATAATTGCAATTGGGATTTTAATATATAAAATAAAACTTGCAAAAGAAAGTCCAGAGGGATTTGAAGCAATTATGCTTGATATAGTATTAATAATAATCGTTTTAGTTATAGATATTGTTTTTTTTGTAATGAGAATATCAATAGAACATGAATATAATAAATATGATTATTCATCAAGTAATTCTCAGGAAATAACAGCATCTGATTTTGCAGAAACTGCTATTGTTGCATATCAATTAGAAAATTTTTCTCAATTTTCTGATAATGGGAATCATTTAAATGCAATAAAAAGTGGATTTACATCTTATTTAAAAGATGAATTAGGAATTACTGAAGTCAATGTAAAGGGAAATAAAATTACCTGTAATATTGGCTCAGATACAATTATCTTTACAATAACTAAAAATGATATTAAGTATAGTGTAAAATAATATAAAATGTGAGCCTATACATTATTGCACATTTTAAATCACCATATAAATTATTATTTTTTGGTGCATTTCATATTGTTATATTGATAAACTTTTCATCTTCACTCATTTTTAATTATTATTCTTCTTTTTTACATAATAATATACTTCACATAAATCTTTAAAGCCAAACTTTCTATACATTTTAGAAGGGTAAAAGTCCTGCTCTGTTTGTAAATAAGCAATTTGAATGTTTTTATTTTTACATATTTCTAACTGCTTTTTTAATACTTCTTTACCAATTCCTTTATTTCGATAATCTTTCTTTATTGCTAAAC
>CANROH010000023.1 GCA_947632185.1 uncultured Clostridia bacterium | reverse complement strand
ATAATGTTGAAAATTATTTAGCAAAAGCAATGATTTCTAAAAGTTCTGAGCATGCAGCCCAAGTATTAACTCAAATTTGGAGAGATTCAAATTTAGCAATGGTATATTTATCAAGAATACCTCTTAAAGATGATGGGTTGTCACAAACAGCTAAATTTTTAAATCAAGTAAGTGACTATTCATATTCATTGTCAAGGAAAAATATTAATGGAGAAGACTTAAGTGATGAAGATTTTCAAAATTTAGAATCAATATATAATTATAGTGTTAGTTTAGAAAGTACATTAAATCAACTATCAGATGAATTATATAGTGGTCAAATAGATTGGGAAAGTTTGAATACAGGGGGTAATACGCAATTTGCCCAATCTGTTGATAATATTGAAATTTTTTCTAGTATAGATGGAAATTTAAATGATTTTGAGGGATTAATATATGATGGAGCATATTCTGATCATGTAAATAAAGCAGAAAAAGTAGGGCTTACAGGAGATGACATTGACGAAGAAGAAGCTAAAAATAAAGTAAAAGAATTTTTTGGAACAGAAAATGTAGAAAATATTGATAGTAATGGTTATATTCAAAATGCTGATATACCATCATATGATTTTTCAGTAAAATTAAAAGATAAAGAGCAAAAATATAGTATTATGATTTCTAAAAAAGGTGGTCATATTGTTGCTTCATCTTTAGATAGAGAAGTTAATGATGAAAAAATAAGTCAAGAAGAAGCAAATGAAATAGGAAAAAAGTATCTTACTGATAAAGGATTTCCAAATATGAAAGAAACATATTTTATAAAACAAGAAAATGTAGTAACTGTTAATTATGCATATGATGATAATGGAATAATTGTTTATCCTGATTTAATTAAGGTAAGAATTGCTTTAGATAATGGTGAAATTTTAGGAATAGAAACAACCGGATATTTAAATTCACATACTGAAAGAGAGAATAAAACGCCTCAAATAAGTATAGATGAGGCAAGAAATAATTTGAATGAAAAGTTACAAATCGATTCTGAAGGTATTGCAATAATTCCTACAGAATGGAAAACAGAAATACTTTGCTATGAATTTAAGGGTAAAGTTGAAGACAAAGAATTTTTAGTGTATATAAATGTTGATACAGGAAAAGAAGAAGATATTTTAGTTATTTTAGATACTCCAGGAGGAACATTAACAGTATAATAATTTTATATAAATTCAAATTATTATTTAAATAATTATCTTAAAAATATTGAAAATGTAATAATATTGTTATAATATTATACAGAGTAACAAAAACTGGTAATTTGAATAAATTATAGTAAGAAAATTCCACAAGATATTATCATTTTGTGGATTACATATAGGAGGAAATCTTGCAAATAAAAATAAATGAATGGAATATAAATTATGAGGTTTTAGGGGATGGAAACCCAGTAATTTTATTGCATGGATGGCTTGCAAATTTAGAAACAATGAGGCCAATTGCAAATAATTTATGCAAGAATTTTAAAGTTTATTTAGTTGATGTTGTGGGATTTGGAAAAAGTGATCTTCCAGAACATCCATTAAAAACTGATGATTTTGGCGATTTTTTAAAACAATTTATAGAAAAATTAAATATAAAAAATCCTATTTTAATTGGTCATTCTAATGGCGGTAGAATGATTATAAATGCTGTCGGAAGAGGGATTGTTTCTGCTAAAAAAATAGTATTAATTGATAGTGCAGGCTTAAAACCTAGAAGAAGTATCAATTATTATCTAAAAGTTGGATTTTACAAAGTAGGAAAATTTATATTAAATTTACTACCAAATACAAAAACTGTTAAAAATTTTAAGGAAAAGTTACGTAATAGAGTAGGGTCTAGTGATTATAAGCAATCTGCTGTTGTATTAAAGGAAACGATGAAAATAATTTTAAATGAAGATTTAAGCTATCTTTTACCTAAAATTAGTGTTCCAACATTATTATTTTGGGGAAGTTTAGATAACGCTACTCCGATAGAAGATGGAAGAAAAATGGAAAAATTAATACCGGATTGTGGTTTAATAGAATATAAAGGTAGTTCACATTTTTCATATTTGGAAAATATAAATAATGTAAATTCTGTATTAAATGAATTTTTTAAAGATGATAAATAGTTTGGGAGTTTTTTATGGAAATAATTTTATTAAATCTTATTTTAATTCTAATTTTAGTATATTTCTATAAAGTAACAAGGCACGGATTACATATAATTCAATTAGAGAATTACTATTTGGATCGATATATCGTATGGATGAAAAGGTATATAAACAAAGTAATAAATTTAAAAATAATAATTTTATTACTAATACCTTCAGCTTTAATTGTATTAGAAAATTTTGTAAAAGTACCTAATCTTATTATATATACATTATTAATAGAGATTTTAATTTTATGTTATCTTATAGTAAATTTTAAAAAACCAAAAGAGAAAAAACCTTTTGTTGTAACGGCTAGAATTAAAAGAGTTTATACTACATGTTTAGTATTGTTTGCAATTTTATTATTTTGTGCAAATAGATTTAATCATGGTTTAGTGTTATTAATTGCAAATATATGTACAATGTTTGCATATGTTTTTGTATATATAGTTAGCTTAATAAATATGCCTATAGAAAGAGGAATAAGAAGAGGATTTTGCAAGGATGCTAAAAAGAAATTAAAGGAAAATCCAAATTTAAAAGTTATTGGTATTACAGGAAGTTACGGAAAAACAAGTACAAAATATATTATAAATACAATACTTTCTCAAAAATATAATACTTTAATGACACCAGAAAGCTATAATACAACAATGGGAGTTGTAAGAACAATAAATGAAAAACTTACTCCTATGCACCAATTATTCATATGCGAGATGGGTGCAAAATATGTAGGTGATATAAAAGAAATTACTGATATAGTAAATCCAACATATGGAGTCCTTACAGCAATAGGACCTCAACATTTGGATACTTTTAAAACTTTAGAAAATGTTAAAAAAACAAAACTTGAATTAATTGATAGCCTTCCTGAAGATGGGATTGCTTTTGTAAATTGGGAAGATGAAAACATAAGGGGAGCAAAAATTACTAAAAATATGATAACTTTTGGTTTATCTAAAAAAGCAGATTATTATGCAACAAATATAGATATTAATGAAAGAGGTTCAAGTTTTGATGTTGTAATTCCTGGAAAAGAAAATATAAGAATAAAAACGCGCTTGCTAGGAGATCTTAATATTTTAAATATTGTAGGGGCAGTAGCGATAGCTGATAAATTAGGCCTTTCAGAAGATGAAATAAAGATGGGTGCAAAGTATATTAGAGCTGTGCCACATAGATTAGAATTAAAGCAAAATCCAAATGGAAGTATTATAATAGATGATGCTTATAATTCAAATATAAAAGGAGCTAAAATGGCTCTAGAAGTATTAAAAAGTTTTGAAAATAAAAAGAGAATATTAATAACTCCAGGAATTGTAGAGCTAGGTGATAAGTTAGTAGAAATTAATCAAGAACTTGGAAGAAATGCAGCAGAAAGCAGTGATTTTATTATACTAGTTGGTGCTCAGCAAGCAGTACCAATATATAATGGAATAAAAGAAAAAAATTATCCAGAATCAAATATATTTATAGCAAAAAATTTACAAGAAGCATTAAGCAAGATGAACGAAATTATAACAAAAGATAGTGTAGTTTTGTTAGAAAATGATTTACCAGATAATTATTTATAAAGTAATAAATTAGAAAATTTTATCATTATTGTGTCAAAATAAAAGTGCAATAATGTTGAAATTAAGAAAGGAAATTAAAATGAAAATAAAAGTAGGTGTTTTTTTTGGTGGAGATTCTGTTGAACATGAAATCTCAGTAATTACAATGTCTCAAGCTATTTCTAGTTTGAATCCTGAAAAGTATGAAATAGTTCCAATATATATTGCTAAAAATGGAGTAATGTATACAGGAGATGACTTATTAGATTTATATTCTTTTAAAGATATGGATGTATTACTTAAAAGATGTTATAAAGTATCAGTAGTAAATGATGGAAAAGAAGTAAAAGTTATAAAAACTCCAGCACCTTTAATAGGAAAAAGAGTAATAAATACTATAGACATTGCATTTCCAATTGTTCATGGAACAAATTGCGAAGATGGAACACTTGCAGGATTTTTAACATTACTTGGAATTCCATTTGTTGGACCAGACATAATGGCATCTAGTATAGGAATGGATAAAATTTTGCAAAAAAGAGTTTTAAGAGATGCGGGAATACCAGTTGTTGATTTCATATCTTTCTATTCTATAGAATACATAAAAGATGAAGAAAAAATATTAGAAGATGTAGAATCTGAACTAGAGTATCCAGTAATAGTAAAACCTGGAAATTTGGGTTCAAGTGTTGGTATAAGAAAAGCAAAAAATAGAGTAGAATTAGAAGAAGCTATAGAATTTGCTATGGAATTTACAGATAGAATAATAGTTGAAAAAGCTGTTGAAGATTTAAAAGAAATAAATTGCTCAATAATAGGAACTCCAACAGATAGTGAAACATCAGTATGTGAAGAGCCATTTTTCTCTGATGAGATATTAAGTTATAGTGATAAATATATTGGAAATGGTAAATCAAAGGGCGGGACTATAGCAGGTGGAAAAACAAGCAATGTTGAGTTCGGACAAAAAAATACTGCAAGCAAAGGTAATAGCAATTTTTCAAATAAAAAAATACCAGCAGATATAACTAAAGAAAAAACAGAAGAAATTCAAGATTTAACAAAAGAAGTATTTAAAATTTTAGGATGTAGCGGAGTTGCAAGAGTAGATTTCTTAATAGACACTAAAACAGATAAAGTGTATGTAAATGAAATAAATACTATACCAGGTGCATTATCATATTATTTATGGGAAGCTACTGGAAAAAGTTTTGAACAAGAATTAGATCAAATTATTGAAATTGCAATTAAAAAGCATACAGATAAAGAAAAATTAACATTCTCTTATAATCAAAATATTCTTGCTATGCAGGGTGGAACAAAAGGAACAAAAGCAACTAAAAATTAAAAAGAGAAATTAAAAAGTTAAAAAATAACTTCACAAACAAAATGTAAGATGATATAATCAAAAAGAATTTTAAATAAGTTCGGGGGATGTTGAAATGATATTTAAAGATTATTACAAAATTTTAGATTTACCAAATAATAAAGTAACTATGTCACAAATAAAAACAGCTTATAGAGAACAAGCCAAAAAATATCATCCTGATGTTAATATTGCCGATAGCAATAATGAAGAAAGATTTAAGGACATAAATGAAGCATATCGCGTTCTTTCAGATAATTTTGGAAAAAGAAAATATGATAGAATGTGGTATAGATATGTAGGAAAGAAAAATTCTTGTTATGAAGAAAGTAAAAGAAGTAAAGACTCACTTTCAAGTGATTTCTTCAATATGTTTTTTGGTAATATTGATACAAAAACTTCTAAAAAAGATAAAAATTCAAAATCACCAGTTAAAGGTGAAAATGTAGAAACAGAACTAAGTATTTCTATTGAAGATGCTTTTAGAGGAAAAGAGCAAACAATAGGAGTAAGAACTGTAGAAGGAAAAATTCAAAAATTTAATGTACAAGTTCCTGCAGGTATACAAAATAATGAAAAGATTAGAATTGTTGGACAAGGTAAGCCTGGAACTTATGGCGGAAAAAATGGTGACTTATTTATAAGAGTTAAAATAAAAAATGATGAGCATTTTTCATTAGAAGGATATAATCTAAAAACGAACTTATATTTAACCCCTTGGGAAGCAGCACTTAGTACAAAAGTAACAATAAATGGTATAAATGAAGATGTATGTGTTTATGTTCCGGCAGGTATTCAAAGTGGAGAAAAAATAGAGATAGAAAATAAAGGTTATAAAAATAATAAAGGTGGAAGAGGAAAATTGATACTTGATACAAAAATAATGATTCCTAAAAATCCAAATACCCAAGAATTAGAATTATTTAAAAAATTTAGTCAAATGTCAAAATTTAATCCAAGAAATAGTTAACATAAATTATCAAAATCTAATTGACTTTTAAAAGAGTGTGATATATAATTATAATGTACGTTTATACTAAGGACGAAGTCGCACTTGTAATAATTTTAAAGGAGTGTAAAAAATGGTTGAAAATAGCTTACAGGGAAAATATTTTAGTATTACTGATCCTTCAAATATTAATACAGTAATTTATCAGGTTAATAAAACTGAAAAAGAATTTGCAAAAAATGCGCCTAAATATACTGTTGAAAGATTAGAATACGCAGAGGAATTTGTTGGTGAAAAAAAGAAAAAAACATTCTTTATTGAAAATCCTGCACCTGAAGGAAATCCTTTAGTTATACTTTCTTTTGCTAAAGAAAAAGTAATAGTAAATATGGGATTTTTAGATTATGATGTTGTTAGAATTTCAAAAAAACCAATGCCAATGAGATTTCAAACGTTATACAATGAAGAAGAAACAGATTTTAAGGATTTTGCTTATACTCCAAATATGCAAAGACCGATTTCTATAATTGATCCAGAAACTGGAGAAGAAGTAAAACCGATTTTATATTTTGATGAAGAGGCAAATGAGGTTAAGGGTAAATGTAAATTAAAACCTTATAAAAAATATTTTGCATTTGAAATTAGAGAAAATAAAAAATAAAAATTTAAATAGCTTGAAAGGAGAGAACAATATATGAGTCAAGATACTACAAATTCAACTGAAAGTAGTTCAAAAGAGATAAAAACTAAAAATACTGACCATGAAGAAATTGCAGAAAGAATGGAGGGAGCAGGCTTTGGAGATTGTAAACTCGGTTGCCTACCTTTTGTTGTTAATTCAAAAAATAGAGAAGATAAAGGAAATCCAAATTCAAATAATTCTACTACATCAGATACTGGAACATCAGGTGCAATTTCTTATGATCAAAATGATATCAAAGTAGTAGATCTAAAAAATTTTGTGCCACCTATTCTTGAAGGACCTAAGGTATCGGTTAAAGAAGGTAATAGAAAAGCCAACAAAGAAAAGGAAGAAAAAGAAACAAATACACCTGAAAAAGGTGAATAGATAAAATACTACTTAAGAAAAGGTGATAAAGTAAAATGGGATTTTTTGATAAATTAAAGTCTGCTATTAGAAAAATAAAAGGGAAGTTAATAGCATTTGGCATTTTAGTTTTAATAATAATCATCTGGCTTGTAATGCCATTTTCAGTTGCTGTAATTAAAGCAAATGAAGTTTCTGGTGTTACATTCACAACAGATATGATGAATGGACAATGGTGGAGTACTTTTTTAGTGCAAATGGGAACAGGATTAACTGCACCATGGAATCAGATTGCACCTGCTTTATCAGCAGAATGCATAGAAATGTTTTTAAGTTCATTAAAATGGACTCTTATAATTTCTGCATTAGCAGCATTAATTGGAATTGCAAAAGCTATTCCAAAACATGAATATGAGGATATTGAAAATGGTTCAAGTGACTGGAGCGAAGGCGGAGAACAGTATAAAGTATTAAGCAGAACCAAAGGAATTGTTTTAGCCGAAAAGAACTATTTACCAGTAGATAAACGTGGTAACGTAAATGTTTTAGTTGTACGGAGGTTCTGGTGCTGGTAAATCTGCATCTTACGTTATACCAAATGCACTTCAACTAATAGGATCTTATGTATTTACAGATCCTAAAGGAGAATTGTATGATAAAACTGCAGGATATTTTAAATCTAAAGGATATGATATTAAGGTTTTAAATTTGGTACGTCCTCAAAATAGTGATGGATATAATCCATTACATCATATAAATAATGAAATAGATGTAGATATAATTGCTAACACAATAGTAAAAGGTCAAGGAGATTCAAGTAAAAGTACAGATCCATTCTGGGATGATATGTCTGAAATGTTAATGAAAGCATTAATTTATTATTTAAAAGCTACAAGACCTTTAGAAGAGCAAAGTTTAGCTAGTTGTTCTGAACTTGTAAGAACCGCAAATAGTAGTGGCGGAGATAATTTGCTTACAAACTTAATGAATCAGTTACCTTTTGACCATCCAGCTAGAATGTATTATAAAAATATAGAAATGTTACCAGAAAAAACTTTTGGATCAGTACTTGGAACTTTACAATCAAAATTAGGTAAGTTTGATTCAAAAGAAATTGCAGAAGTAACATCAACAAATACAATAGATTTTCCAGACATAGGAAGAAAAAAGACAGCTGTTTATGTTATTTCTTCAGATACACATACTGCATATGATTTCTTATTAACAATATTCTTTTCACAAATGATACAACAGTTGTATGATTTTGCAGATTTAAGTGGCGGAGAGCTTCCAGTCCCTACATATTTTATACTAGATGAGTTTGCAAATATCGGACAAATACCTGATTTTGATAAAAAAATATCAACATCAAGAAGTAGAAAAATATCATTTAGTGTTATTTTACAGAACTTAGATCAATTAGAAGCTGTTTATAAAGATGCATATGAAACAATAATTGGTAACTGTGATACACATTTATTTTTAGGATCAAATTCTCAAAAAACAGTTGAATATTTTTCAAAAGCTCTTGGAGAAAAAACAATAACTAGAGATAATCTAACAGTAAATAAGGATAGAGAAGATTGGAAACAAGGTAAAAGTGAATCAGACCAAATTATGGGTAGAGCTCTTATGACTCCAGATGAATTAAGAAGAATGGATAATGATCTTTGTATTATTTATGAAAAAGGTTTAAAACCAATTAAAGCTAATAAATACTATTACTTTAAATATCCAGAAGGAAAATTAGTTACAAAGTATAAATGTGATCATAATGATGTTCATGTTGAAAGAGGAGCTTGGAGAAAATATAATCCATATAATCCATATGTAGAAGGCTCAGATGATGAAAGTCAATCTGGTGGAAATGCAAATTCTTTAGAATCATTAGATGATTTATTTGCAGATGAATCAGAAGATATTAATAATGGAAATAATTCAACTAAACCAAAGCCTACATCATCAGCAACATCAAGCTCAGGTGGAGGCGGTGGAGGACCAAATCCAAGAGAAGTTGATGATAAAAAACAAGCAGAATTAATTGATATACAAAAAGAACTAGAAGCAAAGTTTGATGAATTATTTGGTTCAATAGATTCAGATGAATAAAATAAAATAGTGGATGTCATATTAAATAAATGTTTTGGCATCCACTTTTAAAATTGGTAGAAAAGTATCAAAATTTTGTAATTTTATATAAGGAGAAAAATATGAAATTTGCACATATGGCTGATATGCATTTTGATGTTCCATTTACATCTTTAAATGCAAGAGAAGACCTGGGAGAAAAAAGAAGATTAGAACAACGAGAGGTTTTTAAAAAAGCAATTGAATATATAAGAGAGAATAATATAAACTATTTGTTTATTGCAGGAGACCTATATGAACATGAATATGTAAAAAAATCGACGATAGAATATATTATTAAATTATTTAAAGAAATTCCTGATACAAAAATCTTTATAGCTCCTGGTAATCATGATCCATATATAAAAGGATCTTATTATGATACATATGACTTTGGAGATAATGTATATATTTTTAGAAATTCTAGATTAGAAAAATATGAGGATAATAATGTAAATATTTATGGAATGGCTTTTACAGAATTTTATATGAATGAGTCTCCATTAAAAAATATAAAAATTGAATCTTCAAATAAACCAAATATACTTATAGCTCATTGTGATTTAAATGGCTCAAAAGATGAAGAAGGATTTTCATATAATCCAATACTTGAATCTACGTTAAATTCATTAGAATTTGATTATGGCGCCATTGGACATGTTCATAAAAATAATTTAAAAAGCAAAAATAAATTTATTTATCCAGGTTCTACAATTTCATTGGGATTTGATGAGTTAGGTGAACACGGGATGATAGTAGGAGAGATTGAGAAAAATAAATTATATATTGATTTTATAAAATTAGATGATAGAGAATTTGAAGAGCAAAACTTAGATATAGGAGATTTCAATTCTAAAGAGGATTTGATAGAAGGTATAAGGAAATTAAATTTAAAAAGTGAAAATATTTATAAAATAGTACTTATCGGAAAAAGAAATTTTGAAATAAATACAAGAGAAATATTAAGAGTTGTATCAAGAGAAAATGTATTAAAAATTAAAGACAATACAAAAATAAGTTATAATATAGAGGAACTTGCAAAGCAAAACAATTTAAAAGGAATATTTATTAAAGAAGTTCTAGAAGCATATAAAAATGGTTTATGTACTGAAGAAGAATATCAAAAGGCTATAGAAATAGGATTAGATGCAATGTAAAATTCTGATTTTATGAGGTGAAAAATTTGAAAATAAATAGTTTAAAAGTTAATGGTTTTGGAAAATTAAGTGATAAACAAATAAAATTATCAGATGGAATAAATTTAATTTATGGTGAAAATGAATCAGGAAAATCAAGTTTATTAAAGTTTATTTCAAGTATGTTATATGGTGTATCTAAAAATAAAAATGGAAAAGAAATTTCAGATTTAGATAAATATAAACCATGGGATAATGATGAATTTTCTGGAAAGATAGAGTATGTTTTAGACAATGGAAAAAGATTTGAAGTATATAGAGAATTTAAAAAGAAAAATCCTATTATTTACAATTCTCAAAAAGAAGATATTTCAAAAGAATTTAGAATAGATAAAACAAATGGAATAGATTTTTTTACAGAGCAAACAGGAATAGATCAAGAGACTTTCTTTAATACTGCAATAACAGAACAAGAGGGAATTAAACTAAGTATGTCAAGTCAAAATAGCATCGTACAAAAAATTAGTAACCTAGTTTCTTCCGGAGATGATAACATATCATTTAAAAAGTCATTAGATAAAATAAATAAAAGACAAAATGAAGATGTAGGTACAGAAAGGACACTTCAAAAACCAATTAATATTGTTGAAAATAAAATTTATAAATTATTGGAAAAGAAAAAGAATTTAGAAATCTATAAAGAAAGTATTTATGATAATTCTATGGAAAATGAGCAATTACAACTAGAGTTAAAGAATGAGGAGACAAAAAAAGAATTTTTAAAAGAAATAAAAAATAAATTGGATAATAATCGATTAAAAAATGCAGAAATCAATTTTAATAAAAATTTAGAAAATGACTACAACCAAAAAATTGAGGAATTAAATGATAAAATTTCAAATAATAAATATGAAAAAAATATTGATAAAATAAATACCAAAAAGTATTATATTTTAATAGCTATTTTTATTATAATTTTCGTAATCTTAATGTTTGTAAATCCTTATAAAATAGCAAATTTGGCTATTTTAATTCCTATAATTTTTGTAATATATAGCATGCAAAAAGAAAAAAGTAAAATAAAACGACAAATACAAAATATGAATATAGATAAAGACAAAATTATTAGTGAAATTGAAATATTAAAACAGAATAAAGACGAGCAAAAGGATTTAACAGAACAAAAACAAGAAAAATTATTATTAGAAATAGAAAAAGAAAAAAAATTACTTATAGAAAAATATATAAAATTTTTAGATTTAGGATTTCTTGAGGAAGCTTTGAATAAAAGTTATGATGAAATTTTAAAAGAAATAGATATAAGAGATAATAGAATAAGTTCAATTAAATTTAAATTACATACAATGGAAAATGATAATATAGATATAAACAATAAATTAGACGAATTATCAAAAATTGAAGAAGAGATTCAAGATGCAGAATTAGAAAAAGAGGAATTATTATCTTTAAATAATTCCTATAACATAGCTAAAATGTGTTTGGAAAAAGCATATAAGCAAGTAAAAGAAAATATAAGTCCACGTTTTACGCAAAATTTATGTGATATTATTTCAAAGATATCTAATAACAGGTATACTAATGTAGCTTTTTCAGATACTGATGGATTGAATGTAGAAATTGATAATGGGAGTTATATGCCTGTATCTAGATTAAGTGTTGGAACAATTGACCAAATGTATATATCATTAAGACTAAGTGCTTTAAATGAAATTTCAAATGAAAGTATGCCAATAATTTTTGATGAAGCTTTTGCATATTTTGATAATGAAAGATTAGAAAATATATTAAAATATTTAAATATTAATTTTAAAAATAATCAGGTAATTATTTTTACTTGTTCAAAAAGGGAAAAAGAAATTTTGGATAAATTAAATATTAGATATGAAATTAAAAATATTTAGAATGATAATAAATAAAACCAGCCTGCAATATGCAAGCTGGTTTTATGGGCTTAAATGTCAAATGGTTTGTGTCCACCTTCCAAAAATCCCAACAGAATGCAATTAGATATTTCAGCATAACTATATTGGATTATTTCTTCGAGAATTGCATCTGCATTTAGATAAAGAAACGTTGCTGCATCATCTACTGCGGACAATTTTGTGGAACGCTTGAAAAATTCTTTTAAGTATACTGCCAAAATTCTTCGCCTTAGAAATGGTACAAAATCCTCCTTGAACTCATCGAAATTTTTGTAGATTGGTTTGTAGATTTTGCTGCGTTTACCCTTTATGGGAATTTGGGGATAGGTGGTATCTTCCAACTTAACAATAGCTGAATAAAGATCCGCTATTCTTGGACTATTTGAGAGCCGGTTAACGGTTCCTAGCAGTCCGTCACGTCGAAAGAAGTCTTCCAATTGCGCGTTTGTGATATCGAAAGATATCCAGTTTTTTTTGTCTGCCATTTGGTTAAACCTCCTAAAAAAAATTTGGCAATAAAATTATATCATAATTAACATAAGAAGTCAAAATAATCTTATTTTAAATAAAAAATTATAAATTACAATAAAAGTGTTACACTTAATATTGCAATTTATAAATAAAAAATATAGTAATATAAATATTGTATATAACATGCATTTGTGATATAATATCATAGCAATTTAAAAGAAAAGGAAGTTTATATATGTTTCAAAGATTAGAAGATGTAGAAAAAAGGTATGAGGAATTGAATAAATTAATAAGTGATCCTGAGGTAATTTCGAGGCAAAACGAATGGAAAAAATTAATGAAAGAACATAGTGATATAGAGGAAGTTGTTATTAAATATAGAGAATATAAAACAGTTTCAAAAAACTTAGAAGAGGCCAAAGAGATGCTTAGTGACCCAGAGATGAAAGAGCTTGCTGAAGCAGAAATGTTAGAGTCAAAGGAGAAATTATCAAAAATAGAAGAAGAATTGAAAATTCTTTTAATTCCTAAAGATCCAAATGACGATAAAAATGTTATTTGCGAAATAAGAGCAGGTGCTGGAGGGGAAGAAGCAGCATTATTTGCAGGAGTACTATTTAGAATGTATTCAATGTATGCAGAAAGAAAACATTTTCAAATACAAGTAATTAATGAAAATGAGACAGGTATTGGTGGATATAAAGAAATATCTTTTATGATAACTGGAAAAGGTGCTTATAGTAGATTTAAATTTGAAAGTGGCGTTCATAGAGTACAAAGAGTTCCTGATACAGAAAGTAGTGGAAGGATTCACACATCTACAGCAACAGTAGCTGTTTTACCAGAAGTAGAAGATGTTGAAGTAGATATTAACCCTGCAGATATAAAAATGGAAGTATTTAGAGCATCTGGTGCAGGAGGACAGCATGTTAATAAAACATCTTCTGCAGTAAGACTTATACATGAGCCAACAGGAATAGTAGCTGAATGTCAAACAGAAAGATCTCAATTGCAGAATAGAGAATATGCAATGAGATTATTACGTTCTAGAATATATGAAATAGAAAGAGAAAAACAAGAAAAAGCTGTTGCAAGTGAAAGAAAAAGTCAAGTAGGGTCAGGGGATAGAAGTGAAAAAATAAGAACTTACAATTATCCTCAAGGAAGAATAACAGATCATAGAATTGGATTTAGTATTTTTCAAATGGAAAATTTCTTAAATGGAGACATGGATGAAATGATAGATAACTTAATTGCAACAGATAGAGCAGAAAAATTAAAAGGGAATAATGAATAAATATAAATAAGCCTTACGCTAAATAACGTAGGGCTTATTTTTGGTTTGAAAAAATATCGTCTAAATTAAATTTTTTATTAATTAATTTTCCTATCAAATTGCATACTAATATCATTAATACAACTTTAATAAGTATTAGTGGATTTTTTAAACAATCTATAAGACTTGTTCCTAAAACCCCCCAAAAAAGTATTATACAAATTTTCCCTAACAAAAGGGCATAGAGATATTTTTTTCGAGGCATTTTTGATAAACCTGCAGCCAAGTTAACAAAAAATGAAGGAGTTAATGGTATTGAAATAATTAATACTAATTTTGAAAAAGATAAATTATTAATTAATTTCATCAATTTATTTAATTTATTTTTGTTTTTTATTTTTTTATTAAATAATGGACTTAATCCAATTCTCCATAAAGTAAAAATTAAAAAATTTCCAGCAACTGTACAAAAATATGATACAATACTTCCTAAAATATCTCCAAGTGTAAGAAGATTTACAGTTACAAATACAAACATGGGTAAAAAAGCAAAGATACCTTCTAAAATAATGCCAATGGAACTAAGTAAAGGTGCCCAAATGCCTGCATTTAAAAGGAATTGATTAAGTACTTCATTTAGATTATTAAGTGTTTCAAATATTGCCATTTTTTCTCCTAACTATTATTATTTCAATAATTGTTACTTGTTTTACATTAGATAAATAATAACATAAAAGCAAAAAAATTCAATATATTTCCATATATATTAAGAAATATTAAGAAATCTTTTATAAATTTTTTATGTTTGTTAATGTATAAAAATTTTTAGTGCATAATTACGTTTTTTTATTATTATATTTTTCTATAAAGGTTCTTTCTTTAAGAAAACAGCTTATCATTTGATAATTTTACATTATAGTTTTTGCGCAAATATTCCTATAATTAATCCTAAAATATTTCCAAGAGAAGCAAATCTACCTTTATATAGTTTTTTAGATTCAGGAATAAGTTCACAAGAAACAATATAAAGCATTGCACCAGCTGCAAAGGCAAGAGAAAAACCAATAAGTATTTCTGAAACATTGCCAATTATTGCACCAAAAAAGGCACCAAGTCCAGTTGTTAAACCAGAAAGAGTGGTTATAATTATCGCTTTTAACCTTGATGAACCGCTAGATTTTAAAGGAAGTGAAATTGAAATTCCTTCTGGTACATCATGAAGAGCTATGGCTATAGCAAGTTTTAAACCTAAATTAGAAGATGCTTCAAAACCAGCACCAATTGCTAATCCCTCTGGAAAATTATGCACAGCAAGACCTATAGCAATAATAATACCAGTTTTAAGCATACTATTTTTTGCTAAAGTGGAATTGTTTTTATAACAGGTATCAATTATTTTGTCACAAAGAATCATAGCTATAATTCCAACAAAAATTCCAATTATACATATTGTAATTGATACTATATTTAATGTTTCTGGAATAAGATCAAAACATATTACAGCTGTCATTAATCCAGCAGCAAATTCTAAAACAAAACTTAAAAACTTGTTAGATTTTATATTTAAAAAAGCTCCAGTGATACCACCAATAGTAGTACCAATAATTCCAAAAATAAGACCATATAAACTTATAATTCCAATTTCTTGCATAAAATTTTCTCCTAATTTTTTATATAATTAATTTTAGTAAATTATATTATTATTAAAATTAATTATTCAAAATATATTTGTAAAATAAATTAAGAGGTCTCTTACTATTAGTAATAGACCTCTTAATTTATGATTTTAAAATTTATTATATTTTAAAATCATTTTCCTTTGATAAGGTATTAATGAAAGAATTGATATGGAAACTCCGATTTCTAAAATAATTGTTGAAATGGTTAAGTTTATTTTGGATTCATTATATATATTATACATTTGATGCTTTAAAAGATTAATATGTTCATCTGAAAATACTTCTTTATACTGCAATTCTGCAAGTTTTATTGATTTGAGCTGAAAATCTAAATTTAAATAAAGCAAACTTAAGAATAATATTATTGATAGAATTATGCAAATTATAAAAAATATATTTAAAGTTGATACAATTGTTTTGTAGTTTTCTGGGTTAGTTTTACATTTTTTAAAAACATCATAAGTACTAATTCTACAAACTAAATGTATGATAAAATAAAGAAGAATAATTGCAATAATTGGAAGTGTTATATATAAACCTCTTGATGTTGTATTAGAAAATTGTGATAAAAAATAATTACCTATTGCAAAAACAAGTAAACATATAAAAATTACAATTATACCATATGAAACAAATCCAGTAATTATAGCTTTTACTGTAGTTTTTGCATTAATTTCTTTTTTTTCCATTTTTATCCTCCGTACATATTCTACATAAAAATCATACCATAAACAAAAAATAATTACAATCTAAAAAATAAAAAATAGAAGAAATTAATGGTAAAATAAAATGTAACAAAAATAAAAATCAAACGTCTAATAAGTATAGTAGATATTTGTAGAAAGGAGTTAATATGATAAGTTTAGAAGATATATATAAGAAATATTATTCTATAATCTTTAAATATTTAATGTCTTTAACTAAAAATACAGATTTATCAGAAGAATTAACTCAAGAAACTTTCTACAAGATGATAAAAAAAATAAATACCTACAATGAAAAATCTAAATTTGTTGTTTGGTTATGCGAAATTGCTAAAAATACATATTATGATTATTTACGAAAAAATAAAAAAATTTTAATAAAATATGAAATAAATGAAAATTTGGCTTCAAATTCTAATGTGGAAAATGATTATATTGAAAAAGAGGAAATAGAAAATACTTATAAAAAAATAGACAAGCTAGATGAAAAAACTAAAAAGGTTATATACTTAAGATTAAATAGTGAATTATCTTTTAAAGAAATTGGCGAAATATTTGGAAAAACTGAAACATGGGCAAGAGTGACTTTTTATAGGGGAAAACAAAAATTAAAGGAGGACCATAGCTATGGAGAATAAGTGTAAAATAGTAGTAGATTTATTACCGACATATATTGAAAAAATGACTTCTAATGAAACAAATAAATTTATAGAAGAACATCTTAGAAATTGTAAAAATTGCAATCAAATTTATTTGAATATGATTGAAGAAATAAAAAAAGAAGATATATCTAATGATGAAATAGTACATACAATAAAAAAATATAAAAATAAAATATTTTTAATAAAATTTTTTGTTATTACTATTTTATTAGTTGTTATTGGAATAAATTTGACAAACCTAGGGTTCAAATATTTTGTTTTAAGTAATGCATATAAGAAAAATATAAAATATGATATTGGTAAAAATTATACAATTGAAGAGTATAATGAAAATATTGAAAGGTATGAATTTCACACAACTACATATTTTGGTTATGGAAAAATGAAAAAGATTTATGGAGATCAATTATTAGAATATTATGATGGTAAAAATCATTATTATTTCAATAACACAGATATGACCTATTATGTAGAAGAAAATGTTAAATTGGATGATGATATAAATATAAACCTTGAAACATTTAAAAATATTAATAGCAATTTTGAATTAATAAAACTTTTAGTGAGTAAAGAGATTGTGATTAGTCAAAAAAATCTTAGAGATGAGATGTATTATTTAATTAAAAATTCGCTTGGTGAAAGAATTTATCTTGACAAAGAAACTTTTTTTGCTGAAGCAATATTAAAGCCAAATATTAGTGATGACAAAGAATATAGAATTACACAATCGAATGTTAATTGGAGATTAGTAGAAATGCCAGATATTTCTGCATATACACAAGTATCAAAATAAAATATTAATAAGTTAATATAGGAGATAATTATGAAAGTAGAAAATGTAAAAAAATTAGAAGTTACGAGAAAAAAATATTTTAAATTGCGAAACACAATATTATGTGTTTTAGGATTTTTAATATTTTTGATTGTTATTATTAATTTATATAAATATATTATGATAAAAAAAATATGGAAAGCAAATCTTGGAGTTGAGTTTGGAGATAATTATAAAATAACTATTGATAAAGACAGAGATGAGATTCCTGATGAATATGTATATTATAAAGATGGAATAAAAAAAATAGTAAATGTTAATGATAACAGATCGGAAATATTTATAACAGAAGATATGGAATATTGTATAGATGAGTATACAAAAAGCTATTTTACAATAGAGCCACAAAATGGTGATAAATATTGTCCTCAGAAAATGAACATGTTTTTATATAATGACTTAAATGTCACAAAAAATATGAAAACAACTTTACAGTCTACAATATTTGATCTTGCAAAAAGCAACGTTAAATTAGGAAAAGAAATATTAGATGGAAAAGAATACATTGTTTTTCAGCAAGATAATAGTAAAATGTATTTAAATCCAACTACATATATTGCAGAAATAATAACAAAAAAACATGATAATGGAAGTTATTATTATGTAAAAATGACAGTGGAACCTAATGTCGTTACAGAAAAAATAGAATTGCCAAATTTAGAAGAATATAAAAACAATACAGAACATTAGTATTTCCTATTAGATGAGATTAAAAAATGAGAAAATTAAATTTAATTGTTATATTTAATATTGATAAACATTAAGGTAAGTGAGCCTATTTTTATAATTTCTTACACATTATTTACTATAAAATTAATAACATCATCTTCTTTATAATTTTCTTTGTTTTTATTTTTATCTTCTTCAGTTAAATCAACAAAATATTTGTTACATTCTGGCATGATTGATATTGAATCCAATGGATAACCGGGAATCCTTTTTTCGCAAGGCTTACTTACAAAATAGAAATGGTTTTTACTCCAACTATATTGTTTTACTTCTTTTCCATTATATATTACCATTCCATATACCCATTTAGCTGTTAATTTTCCACCATATTCATTAACTAAGTTACAATAATACTCAATCATCTCATCATCATTTAGTTTTTTCCCGTTTATTCTTCTAACATGGGTTCCTGGCTGTTTTTCATCTGGTAATTCCTCTATGTATAAGTTATTATCCATTGCTATTGTTGTTATTTTTGTTTTATCATAATATGTTTTTGCTTTTATATATGCATTTTCTATTGCATTGTTTCCAGTTTCTTCGGGATTTAAATTTATTCCTAAATCTTTAATTGTTAATACTTCTATGTTTCTTTCTTTTAATTTTGTTACATATTTCTCGATTTTTGCTGGATTTGTTGTTGCAAATAATACTTTCATTATTTTATCTCCTTAAAATTATTTATACTATTAAAATTAATATAGTGTTAATATAGTTTAAAAAGTTTTGAGTCTTTTATACTTTATTTTTCATATAATATATCTCCATATAATTTACTATTTAATAAAATAATTATAATATAATATTAAAAAATATCAAACATATGTTGATTTATTATTCTTATTTTAATAGAAGATTTATATTTTATCAATAATTTTATTCTAAAAAATATATAATTTCAAAATTGTTGTAAAAGAAACAAAAATCGTATAAAATAAAATTACATTTAAAATAAAAAAGGAATAGAAGTATATGCAAACAGAACAAATAAAAATGTCAGATGAACAAGCCCAACAAATATCAAGTATGTTACAAAAACAAGGCTTGATGCAAACTGAAATAAATGAAATATTAAATGGTGAATATACAACATTTCAAACTGATATGGATTTAGTTGGTATATTTGGTTTTAATGGAAATTATCAGAATGTATTAAGAGGATTAGCCGATGGATATTCTATTGAAGAACTACCAAAACATGGAGTAAGTCCAAGAGAGATAGATGAATTTATGCAGATACTTGAAAAATGTAATTTGACAGTAGAAAATGCTAAAGCAATTAATCAGTATAGCAATGAAAGTAATATGATTTTATCTATTAAAAGAGGAACAGCAGATAAAAGTGAAATTAAAAATGGTATAAGAACAGATATGATGAGTAAATTGCAAACTAGGGGGCTCTCTCAAGAACAAATATCTAGTTTAGAAAATTATATTTCAAGATTAGATTTTAGTAAACCTGTACATGAAAACTATGAATTGCTAAGTCAATATATGCAAGAAATGAATATATCACAAAATTGTTATTCCTCTGTTTGTACAGCAGTTAAAAGCATGAATTCTCTAGCACATATTGATAGCACATTATCAAGTTTAGATGATGGATTGTCAAAGGCCAGATTACCAAAATCAATGAAACTTTACAGGGCAATAAGGACAAACGGAGAAATAAATCCAGAAAATTATATTGGAAAAAGTATCAATAATAAAGAATATACAAGTACATCACCTTTGTATGAGTCATCATTTGCAAAATATGATGATTATGATACTGTTATGGAGATATATGTACCAAAAGGCACACAAGGTTCTTACATAACACAATTATCTGATTATGACAGTGAAGAACAGGAAGTTTTATTAAATTCAAATGATATTTATGTTGTAGATGCTCGGTAAAGGTATTGTGGATCAAAACGGAAGAACAAAGACAGTTTTGAAAGGTTTATTGTTAAGTAAAGAAAGAGAATGCTATAAAGGAATTGATAAACAACAAGAACCATCAAATGCTCAATATAATCGAAAACAATATCAAGAGCCTGCTCAAGAACAAAGTCTAGAAAACAATTTACCAGTAAAACAAAATAGATTTTCTAGATTTTTTAGTCAAATTCGTTCAAAATTTTCTAAACAACTTCAAAATATAACTGTACAAATAAGAAATCCATTTAGCAGAAAAAAGGATAATATTCAACAATATAAAGAGCCACAAAGAGAAGTAAAAGAAAAGAAATCTTGGGAGTTAGAACCAAAAGAAAAAGCTGAAATACAAGGAGAAACTTCTAAAATTGCAAAAAAACATAGAGAACATGAGAAGCAACAACCCCAAAAAGATATGGGAGGTATGGAATTATAATAACATAAATGGTATTGTTATTATTTTTAATTGTCATTACTAATAAGTTTTAAAAATAAAATTAATTGAAAAATGTTGGCCATATATCAATATTTTGATAAAATATTCATATAATATTTATGGAGGTGTTTTGTATGCCAATTATTAGACCAAGTTCTGATTTAAGAAATAATTATAATGAAATTTCCACAATTTGCCATCAAACAAACAGTCCCGTATATATTACTAAAAATGGTGCAGGAGATTTAGCAGTAATGAGTATTGA
>CANROH010000022.1 GCA_947632185.1 uncultured Clostridia bacterium | reverse complement strand
ATACATTCAGCCATTTTTCCTTTTCCAAAATGCTCATCTAAAAAGCTTATGTACCCGTCAATTTCATCTCTAATTAAAGCTAAGTTTAATCCTTCAAATTTTCTTAATACCTTTTTAGCCATAAAATAATCAACAGCCTCAATTTCATCACCACCACATGCAACATATACTGGCACGAATTTTTTCATATGTTTAACAATACGGTTACCAAAAGCAACCCTAAAATGTTGAATTGTATAATCATCCATTTTTTCAATATTATCTAATGTTTCTTGTGACATTGCATGTTCTTCAATTGCTTGATTAAATAAATTATCCAAATATGAGTAATTTACATCCCAAGCCTCACAAGGCTCTGGTTCAAAAGGTACACCTTTTTCGTTAATATCTATTGGCATTGCTCTATCGTAAACCTTATCAGTTACCATGAATGTAGAGTCATCATTATTGATTGTTCCTATATACCATGCATTAGGTGGTATTTGTAATTTTCCTCTATCTAATTTCTTTGGATCTGATTTCCAAGAACTTTGTACAATTTCAATTTTCCATTCTTTTGTATCATGCATTTCTAGAATAGATAGCATTTCAGCAAAATAATACTCAACACGGGCAAGGTTCATCTCATCTAGTATAACTGTGAATATTTCATCTGTATATCCTGCTGTATATAAATAACTTAAGAAGTCTGTTTCATTAAATTTTTTAGTGAATTCATTTAAGTATCCAAAAATATCTGTTCTATCTCTCCAAGATGGCTGTACTGAAGCAACGCAAGATGGATGCTTTACAAATTTACCCCAAGCAAGTGATATAGATGTTTTACCAGTACCAGAAATACCTTGTAGTATAACAAGTTTTGTAGAAGCTATTGCTGATACGAATAATCTTATCATTTTGTCACTATAATACAATTTTAATTTATATGCAGCAAAATGTCTAAACTGATGACAAAATTCTGGTAATGTAAATGAATTTTTGTAATCTTTTTGCTTGTAATTTGCATATTCCTGGTCTACCATTGTTAATTTAGAAAATCTACTCTCTGTAACATCTACTGGAGCTTCTTCTTGTTGTTCATCTCCAGATTCATTTGAAGAATCTGTTCCACCAACTCCAATTCCTTCTGTATTTAGTCCTAAATCAGGATTTTTCATATCTAATATTTTTAATTTTTCATCAACTAGTGTTTCAACTTGATTATTTAATGAATCAATTTCTTTTAATAATTCTTCTTGATCAAGAATTTTCTTTTTCCACTTTGAATATCTTTTCCAAAATAGTATGAATAGTAAGGCAATTATTCCTATAATAGCAAGAAGTGCTGTTATAGCAAGTCCAACCAAAATCCATTCTGATATTGAAAAATCGCTTGAATACTCATTTATTATTCCCTTATATTCTGGAATATTAAATGTTCTGGCTAGACCTGTAAATAATGCCTTTAGTACATCTACAAATCCTGAAAAGAATTGATTTAAAAATTCATATAAAAATCTTCCGTATGTCTCCATTTTTCTTCTCCTCGTACAATAATTATTGTTCTATAACATTACTAAACATTTGTGATCGTCTCATTATTTCTTTATATAAATGTAAATTTTTTGGAACAATTACTGTTCTAAATATTTTTAGTTTTTCAACATCTTCTACATCTTTTAAGGAATTATCTAAAGTAATTGCAAAATTGTAACCTCTATTTATGTATTCTAATATTATTTTTTTATATCGTCGTAATTCTTCATATGTAATATTTAAATTAATTTTATCTTGTAATGCTTGATTATTTATTATATTTAAAACTGTATCTAATTTCTGTTTTTTATTAAATAAAGATGTAGTAAATTCAACAATATATTTATCTTTAAAATCAGCATTTAAAATATCACGTATTACTACAACACTCAATAAAGTATATTCCACAAGCAATTTATCTTCTGCAACAATACCGCTATTATATACTTTATCTATTGCTATTTGACTATATTGTACTGGCAAATTTATACTGTAATCTAAATCTACATAATATAAATTGTCAATTGTTTTATGTTTTAAAAAATTAAGAGTAAATTCTTCTGCCTCAAGTTTATCAAGATATAAATCCTTTTCCAGCATATCACTTTTAATTTCTTTGTAAAAATTTTCTTTAAAATCAGTTTGTGTTCTAATCTTAAATTGTCTTTTTCTCATAATTACTAATTGATCTATAACATCGTTTAAGTCTTGTATACTTTTAAAATTTTCAACTTTACGAACATTGTCAAAGAAAAATATAAAATTGAAAACATCTCTTGTATTATCAATTGCCTCTTTTTTATCTTCATCCATTTTTGATAATAATATCTTTTCTTTTCTGTTTAGTGCGTCCATTATTTTTAAATAAAATGCCCTAGTATTTTTTTCTGAATGATTAATATTATAATATCTTGCATTAACATATGTTTTTATATATTCCTTTACAATTTCTTCATCGTAATATGTAGCGAGTATAGTTCTCATATATTTTTTTATTTTTTTTATAGTAAACCTTAAATACTCTTCCATTAAATTTCTCATAAAATATCCTCTTTTACTAATTAATTTTTATGATTTTCTATTCTATGATTTTAAAGCCAAATTTAAATTTATTCTTCATCGTCTTCTATTGCTTGTTTTGCAATTACTTCTAATTTTGCACTTTCAATTAAATCTGCAAAAGCTGCTTGATCTTTATATGTTTCTGGAAAAGTCACATATAATTCAAAATCATGAGTTATTTTTTCACCTATACCAAGAGTCCATGGTTCATCTGTAGCACTTTTAATAGTTATTTCTTTATAAAATGTTCCATCATCATCTTGTATAATTTTCTCTGTCGTTGTACAATTTTCTGTATCATCTTTTTTTACTTCAAAAGAAAGTGGCAAATTTGTTGTAGTAGTTAATACTAAATAATATGACATCTTTGTATCTGACATCTTTATATCAGTTCCATCTTCTTTAAAATTAGATACAGAGCACAACTGACTTTGAAACTTTTCTTCTGATGGATATAAGTCTACTAAAGTAAGTGTTTTATATTGGTATGTATCATCAACAACCCAAAATGCTATATCTGTTGTTCCTGTTATTATAGCTTGAGATTCATATCTTGATAAGCTTCCCCTTATACGAAAAACTGCTAAAATAATTATAATAATTAATGCAACTATAATTAGCAACTTTCGTAAAACTTTTTTATCAATCATCTTTTTCTCCTACTTTTTCTTTATATGAAATTAGCAGTATTAACAAAACAAGAGTTATACATATTGGAATTATAACACTTATATCTGAAAAAACTGCTTTCCATATTCTTATATCGTGAAATATGAAAACAACTTTGCCTATAACATCATTTATATTAACTGGATCGTCCTCTATATTATTGTTATCTCCTTTGGCAATTATAGAATCATCTTCTATATTTATTACTCTATGTGTTATAAAGTCTTTGCCATTTTTATATGTAACAATATCATTTTCTGAAATATCATTATTTCCTAATTTAATAATAATGATATCATCTATCTCAATAGTATTAGACATACTACCAGTTTCAATTTGAAATATTGAATAGCCAAATATATTAACATATTCTTTATTTAAAATGTTAAGTTGTATAAAAGAATATATTACCAATATGGCCACCAATACTAATACAATTATTATAAAGTTTATTAAAATATTTTTTATGTTTTTTAATACTTTTTTCATATTTTCACTCTTTAATTTAAAATCATTTGTTTTTTAATAAATTTATCATAATGTTTTATATATTACTATAATTTTAACTTTTTTCTTCTTCTCCTGTATACTGAATTAAATGCATTTTAATCGGAATTTTAAATTGATTTGCCGTTGGATTTTCATGTGAACCAAGTTCAGTATCCTTATCATTTTTGGATTCTTGATTTTGCCATTTAAAATGAACTTTAACTACATTTAAATAATTTGAAGTAATTTTATCCATTGGAATAACTGATTCATATGTATTAGTACTTGTAATAAGTTTACCAGTATTTGGAATTGTATCATTTCCTAATTGAAATTCATTTTCAACTCTTGTAAATAGAATAGAAGCATCTGGTAAATTACCAATTGTTAATTCATATTGAACAGAAACATCTGAAGAAGTAGCATCTATAATTAATTCAAAATACATTTCAGAACCTGGTGCTATTTTACCATTACTAACATATCCTTCGGATTCATGCTTTATATAATCAGAAGGCAATTCAAATTCTACAGTTTGAGTTCCAGAAGATATTTCATTCTCATTTACTTTTATAAGCCATACTCCTAATTTATCGCTATAGTTTCCAACTAATTGATTTTTATATAATGCAAAAGAATTCATGACTTTAAATGAGGTTATTATAAACATTATAAGAAATACTAAAATTAATACTTTCTTCATTATTTACTTCCTTTTGCTTTTTTAGAACTTGTAGTCTTACTTTTTGAAGGTTTAGAATCATTATCATCATCTTCATCATTTCCGTATTTTAGTTCTATGAATAATTCATATAACTCTTGCAAGAATAGGAATAATGTTACAATTACTATACAGAATAAATATCCCCATCTAGACTCAAGTAATCTTAAAATTGTTCCTATATAAGGAATTGCTATTGTATTTTCTGTTTTTCCAATTACATATGATGAATCAAATTGATACCCTTCAGACATTAAATAAGTAACACGTCTGCCCTGTACTACTTTTTCTTCTAATGTTGAATTTACTACTCTATATTCTGAACTAGAGATATTTTGATATACTAATAACTTATCTCCAATTTCAACACTAGGATCACTAGTACTTTTAATTAAAAGTAAATCTCCTCTTTTATAATCTGGTTCTAATGATTCATCTTGTACTATATATAATGTATATCCGCCTATTTCGCTACATAAATACTCGTTATAAGATAATAACAATATTGTAATTGTTATTGCTAAAATCGCATAAATTACTAAAAAAATATTCCCCAAAGTACTTCTCATAATAATTATTTCCTTTCATTTTCCTTTTGTATTTAAATTATTGTTGTTTTTCTAATCTTATCTGTGATGTAGCAGTTAAATCTCCCTTTAAAACGACACTTATACTATATTGTTCTCCTGGACCTAATTGTTCAATATATGTTGGCATCTCTCCTAAAACTTGATCACTACTATCTAATAATATTGCATTTAAGCTTTCTTGTTGCACTACATTTTCTGTTCCATTATTAATAATAAAAGTAACCATAGTTTCGTTATTTTCTTCTAAAAATTCCATATTAACATTTGTTACTTGCATATCACTATAAGTTGTATCTGGTAATTCAATTACTTGTGATACTTCCTCTTCTTCAGGATTTTCGCTCTCTCCAGGATTTTTTGATTTTATATTTTTAATAATAATATTAATTATTATTATTACTAATATTATAACTATTATAGCAATTACAGCAATAAGCTTTCCTTTTTTTAATCTTTTTTCTGTATTCAATTAGTTCACCCCTTTTTCTAATTTTAATTTAGTTATATCATAACTTAATATAAAAGTCTATATCATTTATGTTACAAAGTGTTTATCAATTTTGTAACATTTCTATAACCATTAGATATCTAATTTTTTGTAAAGGTAATTGGACTTTTAGCATTTCCATTCGGATATGTATAATTTTTAGTTATATCTGTTTTATAAAATCTTATATTTTTTGAAGATTCACCTTTCATTACAAATGTAATTTTGCTTAAAAATTCGCCTTCACCTATAGTAGTTGTTTCCATAGATTTACGATTAGTATATATATCATCAGTTAAATCTAATCTTAACACTTCTGGATCAAATTCAAGAGTAACATCAGAATCTGCTATTGAAGTATTTTTCAAAATTAAAGTTGCATATCTTTCATTTGTTCTATCTTTTATTTCAAATTCTGTTTCTTGTGCTGTAATTGTATATTTAAATATTGCAGAAATTTCTTTATCATATACATCATTTGATCTAGCAGTAACAAGTATCTGCACAACATCTCCTTCTTCTAATGTTTCACCTTCTTTTGCTTTTACGTAAATAGTATGACTTTTTTTATTATTCTCACTAATAAGAATTGTTCCGGTTAGAAATTTCTGTACTCCAATCCTTTCCAATACCGCAAATTATTCTACTTCTATCAACTGATGGATAAGGTGTACAACTTAAAGAATATTCCAAATCATAATCCATTTTTAACAATTCATTTTCATAGCTATATAAATCTAAATTAATTTCAGTAGTATCTCTTCCTCCCCAGTTAGAATAATCGTATGTTGGTTTGTTTATAGTTAATAGATTACTTGTAAAATAGAAAGATCTAGATGTTAAATATCTATCTCTTATGCTGTTATATATATATCTACCAAAAACAGTTATTGTCATTAATAAAAATACAACGAAAAAAAGTATTACAATTTTAACTTTATTAATTTTTCTCTTTTCTTTTCTCATCTTTCACTCCTATTTTATATTTATATTCACAGTTGTAACCCAATTTTGGCTACAACTGTGAATTAATTGATTTATTCTATAACTACGAAAGTCTTTTCTATAGTTTCAATTGGTGTATCTTTAGAGTATATAGTAAATTGTAATTTATACTCACCTGTTGAAATACCCTCTTTTATTTTTTCTAAGAAGTCTACATGATATAGATTATCTTCACGGCTCTTTTCTAAAGAATTCAAATTCGTTTGTACAATGTACTCATAACTGTTTGCAGATTTTAATCCTTGTTGTTCTGGCTTTTCTAAGCTTTCATCAAAGTATTGTCCTAAATCTTTTAAACTATATGAAACGTTTTTGTTATAAACTGTGTATTCTCCTTCTTCATCTTGAGTATATGTTGCATCTCTCTTATACAATGATAATCTTATATTAGCATTTGGAATCATCTCGTTAAATTTTAATGTCATATCTAATGATTCATTTTTATCTAAATCTGTTGTAGTACTTGAACTGAATATTCTGTTTGTATCTTCAACATCTACTTTAAATCCTAAATTCTTTGATATTGCAGATATATAAAATTCTTTCTCTAATACAGGTTTTGTAGCTGTAGTATAATACTTACCATCATCACTAGAGAAGAAATATACTTTCATTATATATTTTCCTGTATCTAGACCATTTTGTGAAAAGCTCAATATCATATCTTCTTCAATATTAGCGAATCCATCTGCTACATTAAATCTTATAACTCCATTAGAATCTGGATAATAGATGTTATCTTCTCCTACTTGTAATTTCATTCCTATAAAATCAGGATAATTCATTCTTTGTATAGGTTCACCATCTTTTATCATTTCTATAGCAATACCTGCTTTTTGAGAATAATATTTTGAATCTATTATATTGTGCACTACATCAGTTTCAACTTCATCAACAATTTCTCTAGTTGTAATTGTTTGCTCTTTATAATCTGCATTAAATACAAAGCCTATCTCTACATCATCTAATAATTCATATTCAGATTCTTCATTTGTTATTTTTTCTTGCATTACAACATTTTTATTTGTTAATAAATCAAATTTAATTAATCTATCTAGCTGGTCATATTTTACAATGTCACTGCTGTCTCTCAATTCTAGATATATCTGGAATCCTATTTTATCGCTTGTAATATTTGAATTTCTAAAGTCTACTGATAAGCTATACTGTTCTAGCGCATATCCATCATCATCGCTACCTTCTTTCGGAGCCTTAAAGTATTCACCACTATCTACATATTTTACTTTTCCATCTGTACAACCCATTTCTGTAAATTTATTTAATTTATAAATATATCGTTTCGTTCCAGCGCTTTCGTCGCCTTCAGTATAGTCATATGGTGCATTTTCTGGTATTTCATAATAGAATACTTTATCTGTAACTTCATCTATTAATGTAAGTTTAGTATTTGCAGGTAATTGATAATTTGATGATAATACCCTATAATCCCCATCACTATAAATACTTTCTGCTGATATCTTATATAAAATATATGATAAATCTACTCTTGAATCGTTTGTATAGTAAAGTTGTTCTTCAGTTTTATCCGTAAAGCTTGGTTTATACATAAATGCATCTTCCTCAAGAATTGTTCTTATATTTATAGATATTATTATTGAAACTACTCTTCCAGATTCTGAATCTTGTCCATATCTTGATTTACCTATTAACTCTAAGTTTACAGTTCCTAATTCTTGTCCTTTAGTAATGTTACGTGAGTTGTATAACCTAAAGTTAAAGGTTGGATAACTTTCAGAATTATCACTTGCAAAAACTAGTCCAGGATTTGTACAAGAACCATCATCTGCTGTTAAAATATCTGAGCTTGCTGATTGTAGCCATCCTGTATCTGCTGTCTGCATTCTTAATCCAAAAGTATTATTTGCATTTTCAGCTGGATTTGCAATTGTTGGTATTTCCTCAGCTTCAAGTAAATTTACACCAAGAGATAGCGCATACAAACTTACTCTTGATATTGAATATGTCATACCAGGTTCATAAGAAAGAGCCATATCCAAACTTCCTAATACTTCTGAAGCATATCTAGAAGCTGTTAATGTTAATTCATATTTTTGAGTTTCCTCTCCAACAATCCAGTCATGATATATTCCAAATTCAACTGTATTTACATATTGCTGTACTACGCTTGTAGCAATACCATTTTCATAATTAGCAATATTAGTATAGAATCCGTAATTTGTATCAGTCTTAATATTATGGTTTGCTTTATGTCTTGCTTCAATATAAGATCCTGCTACGAAGAAGCCTTCTTTTATTCCTCCTGAATAATTTGGATCATATATAGCTAAAGTTATTCCTTCTGTCTCATGGTTTAATCCGTATAGTCCGAAGAATGTCATTCCATTTACTGTTCCCCAATCTGATTCTGAAGTTATTTCTTCAATATCTTCTTTAGAAGCAATAATTAAGTTTCTACCTTCGATAAGATATATTCTATTATCAACATTCTGGCTTGCAACTTTTCCACTTGAATCAATTTGCACGTTTGCCAAAATAGGATTTCCTTGACTATCGTAACCTTGCAAACTATTGAATTCTTTAACTAAATTGAAGCCTTTTTGTATTATTATAAATTGTTAAATTGTCTACTCTATTAAATGAATAAGCCATTTTTACATAGTAGTTAACAATATCTGTAATACCTTGCATTTCAATATAAGAATTATTAATAATTACCTTATTTGCTCTTTGTATTGATGTCAAATGTTTTACATCTTTTAAAGATGTTCCGAAATTTGCAATATTGATTGTAGCTGTTCCTGTATAAGTTGCTCCATTTCCTGCACCAAATATGCTTTCCTTAATGTTCAATACGTTATGTCCTGTACCATCAATTTTTATATTAATATTTCCATTTATACTATTAAAGTCATAATCATAAGCACCTTTAATGTTAGTACCACGGTTATTTGATTCTTCTGATGTACCACAACCATATACATATCCTTCTATATTAATATCATTTGCTGTAAGTGAGCTATTAATTGCATTTTTTCCGATATTTATATTAACATCTGCATATGATTCACACTCTTTTGAACCACCATTAATATCTCTTTGTACTGTTCCTCCAGTAACATTAATATTAATCTTTCCTTTAGCACTTGAAGTTCCTATTGAAGAATTTTGACCTCCACCATATATTTCATTTACAGTAGCAGTTCCTTGTAAATTAACATTAGCTGTTGTAGTAACTCCACCAAGATAATTTCCTCCAAATACCGTATTGACATTTCCTTTTAATAAATTTACTTTTGTTGTACCATTATCTCCTGATATATTGCTTCCACCATATATAAAACTTGCTCCTGCTCCATTCAAGGTTACTTCTGCATTATTTACTCCTGCATTTTCTCCACCACCAAATACAGTTTCTACATTACCAGATATAAGACTTATATTTGATTTGTCTCCTTTTCCGCCTTGATAAGAACCACCTACAATTAATGGTATATATGAACCATCCAATGTTATATTAGAATTTGTAACTTCTACGTTATTTCCTCCGCCATATACTGCCATTACCCATCCAGCTTTTAGCATAACATTTGAAGTTGTTACTACTCCAGATACATTTGAACCACCATAAATGTTATTTACTGAACCACCTTTCATTGTTACATTTGAAGTTGTTGTTCCAATCTTATTTCCACCGCCATATACATTTGTAACATTTCCTGATTCAATATTAACATTTGAGTTTTCAACATCACCTTTGGCATTAGAACCACCATATATTGTATCTATAGTTGCTCCTTTTAAGTTAACATTAGTTGTATTTGCTTTACTTGCAGAATCTGAACCACCATAAACAGATAGTTTTGTATCTGAATTCTGCATTGTAAATGCAACTATATCAATATTTGTAGATTCTACATGATCATTAACTCCTGAACCATATATAGCAGAACGTATTCTAGGTGTTTTTCCTTCTGCACCTATTATAATATTTGTTTTCTCTAATATAGTATCTGTTGTTAAATCAGTATTTTGACTATTATTTCCACCATAAACCTTATCTGTTGTATCATTTCCTATTGTTCCACCAAGTAAGTTAATATTTGTTGTTTTAAATCCAGTTGCACTTTCGGTTTTTGCAAACCAATCATTATCTTTATATCCAACGCCTCCGCTTTTTACCTGAAGCAGTATTTCCACCGCCATAGATATTGCCCTGTAAGATTGCTGATGTTGTTCCAGTAACATTTATATTTGTAGAAACTCCTATATAGCCTGAATAACTTCCTCCATATATATTTCCTGTTATAGTTCCACTTGTAATATTAATATTTGTTGTTCCTGCATTTTCTAAGTCTGTAGTTAGTGTAGAGTTAGAAGTTCCAACAGCTGTATTATATCCACCGCCGTATACTGCTCCTGTTACTTTTCCACTTATCATATTAATATTAGTAGAACCATTTATATAACCGCCACTTAAGTCATCATCATAAATTCCGTTGCTACCGCCATAAATATTTCCTGTTATAGTCATTGAACTTCCAGAAATCTCAATATAAGTATTTCCTGTTCCATATCCAGTTTCCTTTTTTGTAGAGTTAGATCCGCCAAAAATATTTCCTGTAATACTAAATCTACCAGAAATATAGATCTTTGAACTTCCACTAAAGCTTTCTGTTGCACCTTGTCCGAATATTCCTCCTGTCGTAGCATTATCAACTACTTTTGAAGTTTCTGGTGTTACAGCTCCACCGTAGAAATTTAAAGTTGTCATTATTTCACTTTCATGTCCTGTAACTCTTCTTGCTCCACCATAAATGTTTCCATTTACTTGTCCACCATACATCTTAAATACTACTTTTCCTTCTACTTTACTGTTATTTAATGATCTTAGGTAAATTGATCCATATTCATTATTAACATTTAACAAGTGGTCTTTACCAAATGTTCCACTATAAAAGCTTACATTTGCTAAATTTAAAGAATATGCTAAGCTTGTATTTGAAGAGCCTGAACTATCTGTTGCATAGTAATTTTGTTCATTTTCTCCTAATGCAAAATATCCTGTAATGTTTAATCTAGTATTTAGTGCCTCTGGAGTATCTTTCTTAGAACCTATTTGTACATCGTGTGTTACAAATTTATTTGTTGTACTTGCTGTAGAAATTACACTTCCTGCAATAATGTTATTATATTTTCCGCTTTCTATAATCATCTTGTGAGTTCCGATAGTGCCTGTTTTTGATTCTGTTTTGTAATTTCCTCCGATAATAGCTCCAAAAGTATACTTACCTGAAGATGATGTTACTTCTCTTCCTATTGTTAAATTGTGATAATTTGCAATAAGCATATTAGTATAATTTCCAGTTGCTAAATAAGATGTTCCACCAGATACAGTATCACTTTGAGCATCTATTTTTATGTTATCAAATACAATATCTGCATTTAATGACATATTTGCTGAAATTTTCAATACTGCACCTTTTTCTTTATAGTTAACTCCACCATATACTGAAGTTATTGTAGCTTTTCTATCTAACTGAGAACTATCGTTAGTACTTCCCCAAGTTACATCATCCATAATAACAATTATTTGATTTGATGTATTACCATTAGCTTGTATAATATCAAATGCTTTTTCTAATGTTTGAACAGCTGTATCTGGTGATAATCCGTCTTTTGAGTTAGAACCGTTTTTTGAAACAAACACAACCGTTGCAGCTTGCCATACAGCTTTTAAGTAATGAACATTTTCTGGAATTTCATCATAAATTCCGTATCTTGTGCTTCCTTCTGACATTCCAGTTTCGTCTGTTACAGCCCATCCAGCAAAACTTTGAGCTTTTTGTGCTCCAGTTGCACTATTGTATTCAAATGGTTCTGCAAACATTGTGTCATTTCTTAATTCAGCTGGTGTACTTGGCATATATGTTGATGAATTATCATTTGTTCCAGTATCATCTACATTTAATAACTCACTAACAAATGAATATGCTGTTCCTTCTTCGTTTGTTTCTTTATCAATTATCTGTCTAACGAAATATGTTACATCTGTATAGTTGTTAGATGAAATTGCTGATTTAGAGAATGATATAGAAGTTGGATTGCTCCTGTTATCTGCTGAGTCTACTAAAATTTCTCCTCTAAACGCCAATGTAAACGTTCCTATTTTATTAATTCCAGTTAATGCAATTTGATATGTCATTGATCTTTCTTGTTTAGTTAATGTTGTATCTGTTTTTGTTACTGTCATTCCTAAAGTACTTGTTACATCTATTCCATCTAGATAAATTTTAATATCTTCTTTCTTTAAGCTATAATTATCATCATTTGTTATTAAGAATTTATCTGTACCTTTTACTGTAAATGTTGCCTCTCCATTAGAATCTAATCTTGAAGAATCGTATTTTAAATATTTCCATTCTGGTTTACGATTATCAAGAGTAAATTCAAATTCAGTGTACTCATTCCAGTTACCATATAAATCTTTTATAATTTTTGCTGGTACAGCAAGTGTTGTATAAGCCTCTTCCTCAAACTCTTTTACAACAATAGTGTATTCATATCCATATTCTAGTTTCTTCTCAGTCATTGTTGTTGGATACAAAGATTTAATATCTTGATCATCTATTGTAAATGTAAGGTCATCTAATGTTAATTTATAATTAAAATCATAATATTTATCTGTAACTCTAAGTACAATTGTTACTATCTTAGTAGATAAATCAATATGCTGACTTGTTAAGTAAATATATGGATTTACTACATCAACAATTAGTGAATTTGCCTCATCATCTCCATCTCCATTATCAAGTAAGATTGTTGTTTCTTTTGTCTTATTTCCTGATGAGTCTACAGCAACACCTTCTGCAAATACTAATTTAACTTTACCACTGAAATCTATATACTCTTTTCCACTAATTTCTTCGTATTGGAAGTTAGATAATACTAAAGTATATCTATATCCATTTTCTATTGCTTGTGATGTTAAATTTTTGGTTACTATATTTGTTGTATCTAATTCATCTACTATTACAGTTATTTCTCCAGCTGTTAATGTGCTTGCTTGTAGATATTTATCTGTTATATCAAATGTTACTTTTACAGTATCGTTAGCATTATCAATTACAGGATTTCCATTTTCTAGATAACTATATGTAATAACTGGTTTAATAAAGTCTACAATATTATTTCTAAATCCTAAATATTTTGGACTTTCGTTGTTGTCATCTTTTTCTACCCAGCTATTATTTCCTATGTTAACTTTTGTTAATATAGATTTATTTCCTGATGAGTCATCTATTGTATTTGCATCTATTTCAATTCTTACAACTCCACTGTAATCTTTAAAATCGCTTAATGTTAATGTATATCTAACTCCATCTGTTATATTAACTGGAGCTCCTAATATTTTAGTTATATTTCCATCAATTTGCTCATCATTTAAGAATACTTTAATATTTTCAGCTTTTAAATTATTACTTAAATAATGTTTATCTGTTGCTTCAATTTGTAGTTGTACAGTATCTTGAGGTTCTTCAACTCTTTGTCTTGTTATTAAACTTGTGCTATATGACCATACAGGTTTTATGAAATCTACAATACTATCTCTAAATGCCGTATATTTTGGATTTGTAGCACTATCTCCTTCTTCAACCCAAGTTTTATTTCCAACTAAAATATCTGTTTGTTTATTTCCATTTTTTGATGAGTCTAGAATTGTACCTGTTGCAAGTCTAACTTTTACAACACCACTATTTGTTGTAAAGTTTCCAAGTGTTATTTTATATGTTACTGATGTTTTTGTTTCTTGCATTTTTTCTACTTTTTTAGTAATTGAAGTTACTTCTTCATCATCAACATAAACTTTTATACTATTAGCATCTGTTAAAGAATTTGAAGCATAATACTTATCAGTACCTTTTATTTGTAATTCTACAGTTTCGGTAGTTCTATCAATACTACTGGTTAAATAAGACCAAACTGGATCTATTACGTCCACAATTACTCCATCATCAGGATCATCTCCGTCATCAGTATCTATTGTAATTGTTGTTTCAAGATTTGAGTTTCCTGATCTATCTAGAATTACTCCTTCTTTGAAAATTAATTGTATTGGACCACTATAGTCTTTATATTCTTTTCCTTCTAAAACTTCATCTAATTCAAAGTCTGATAATGTTAATGTATATCTTATTCCGCCTGTTATAGGTGCTTCTTCCCATTCCTTTGTTAATACATTAGTTACATCAGCACCATCTACTTTAATTGTTAAATCTTCTAAATTTAATGATGATTCTAATATATATTTATCATATGCATCAAATGTAATTGCCACAGTTTTCTTTGCATAATCAATATTTGGGTTCTTTGTAGTAGTTGCTGAATATTTGTACCTAACAATTGGTCTTACATAGTCAACAATATTCTCTTTAAATGCATCAAATCTTGGAGTTGTTTGATCATCATCTTTTTCAATCCACTTTGGATTTCCAACATTTATATCATTTGCTTTATTTTGGTTTCCAGATTTATCTGTCAATGTTCCAGCTGCAACTCTTATTTTTACTACACCGTTGTTATCTCCGAAGTTACCAAGTGTTACTTTATATGATACTCCATATTGAGTTCCACTTTCATCTAATAAAGGTGTCTCTTCACTTACAGCTTTAGTTATTGTACTTACTGCCGTTCCATCAACAAATACTGAAATACTGCTATCTGTTAATGAATTTGAGCTATAGTATTTATCTGTTCCATTAATTGTTAATTCAACTATATCCTCTGCATCTTTAGTTCTTATTCTCTTAATGCTACTTGTATTGTATGTCCATATTGGATCTACTACATCGACAATTTGCGCTTCTTTATTTTCTCCTTCTGGATCATCAATACCAACTGTTATTGTTTTTGCTGGGTTTGTATTTCCTGATTTATCACTTATTATTCCTTCTGGGAATACTACATCTACAATACCACTATATTTTCTTGTTGAATCTCCTGATGCTATTGTTGCTTGTTCTAATCCTGAAACTACTAATCTGTATTTTTCACCTATTTTCTTTGACTGTCCATTTACAGTTTCCATTATGTCTTCTACTTTTGTTAGTGTTTTTGTTACTTTAGCATTTGCTGTTTGATCACCATCAACTATTACAGTTATATCATCTTTAGATACTGTTACACTATTAAAGTATTTATCAATTACGTCAAATTCAACAGTTAATGTTTTTTGAGTGTAATTTATATCTGTTTCTGAATATTTATAACTAAATTCTGGTTTAACATTATCATCAAACATTTTGTTATCTGTTTTCTTATCTACTTGTTCGTCTTCTACTCTATCTTCTCTATTTCTGTTGCCCCATTCATCCTCTAACTTTTTCTCTGGTATTACTAGACTTACATTTCCTGACCATTCTTTAAATGATTTACCGTCTATTCTAACTTCACCATCATTTTTAAATCCTATTTCAAATGTAGCTTGAACTGCATAAGGTTTACTGTCTTGTTCAATTACCTTTTTACCAGTAAGATTTATATATTTCATGTTGCTCTTTCCAGTTCCTTGAGTTGATGATAAATCGTAAACTCTCTCTCCGTCTACATAAACTTCAACATCATTTAATTCAAGACTTTCACCTTTATAAGATGTATCTAATGATGTAGTTCCTTGTAATACTACTGATAATATATCATATGTTCCATCATTTCTTGTACTGCTTGATACTTTTGTCCATTTTGGAACATATTTCATATTAATTGTTCCTCTTGAGTAAGCCAAATCTGCTGTTTCTGAATCTCTGTTTAATTTAAAGTTATGTGTATCATAGAAAATTGATTCTGGTGCATAAATTACACAACCTGATTTACCACATGTAGTTACAAAATCAGTATTTGTAGTTGCTATTTTAGTAAATGCTGGGCCTAAGTCTAGACTTGTCATAGCTGTTGAACCACAATTATTAAACATACTAGTCATATCTGTTACAAGTTTTGTATCAAATATATCTCCTAAGTCTAAGCTTGTCATTGCTTTAGATCCACAAGATGCAAACATGCTATTCATATTTGTTACTTTACTCGTATTAAATTTAGTTCCTAAATTTAAACTCGTTAATGATGAACAATTTTTAAACATATTGCTCATATTAGTTACGCTACTTGTATCAAATTTATCTTGTAAATTCAATGTCTTCATTGCAGTTGCTCCAGAGAACATACTTGACATATTTTTTACTTTAACTGTATTAAATTTGGTTCCTAAATCTAAGCTTGTAATTGCTCCACATCCAAACATTCCACTCATATCTATTACATTACTTGTATCAAAGCTACTCTTTAAATTTAGGCTTGTCATTAAAGTATTACCACATGCTAAGAACATATTACTCATGTCTGTTACTTTACTTGTATTAAAGCTATCTCCTAAGTTTAAACTTGTCATTGCTGTATAACCGCAATTACTAAACATAGAGCTCATAGTAGTTACATTTCTTGTATCAAAATTACCTGTTAGATCTAAAGTTTTCATAACTCTATAACCACAATAAGCAAACATACTATTCATATTTGTTACATTGCCTGTATACAATAAATTTATGTTTGTTATAGTTTGAGTATTTTTGCATACGCTGTTATATCCAATATGATTAAATAAATTAGTAGAATTTGGATTTGCATTTATTCTGTTATTGCTTCCTATATATACTGTATAAGGTGCTGCACTTTGAGTTGTCCATGCCATTATTGATCCATCACCTTGTGCAGATACATCCCATGATGTTGCTCCATTTGGTATATTCATATGTGATACAAAAGTTACATTTTCAACATTCTGTCTTTGAATACCTGTTTTTCCAAAGAATAATGATGTTTCAGCACTTTCACTACTTGTGCTCTTCAAAACATTATATACAACAAATGATGTTGCTTTGTTTTTATTTCCAGAATTATCTACTAATGTACCTTCAGCTAATTCTATTTTTACTTGATTTACTGTACTTACAAATCCGGTTACTGTTATTGTATATTCAACACCATATTGAACCTGAGTTGTCGTTCCACCTGATGCTCTTGCCTCTGTTAATTGTTTTGGTTGGCTTATTGTTATATTGCTTGTTACTAAACTTCCGTTTATATATAATTTTATTTTATCTGATGTCAATGTACTTTCTTTAAAGAATTTATCTGTTCCTCTTACAACAATTGATACAGTTGGAGTACTTAAATTTGTAAAGTCTGAACTTACATCTCCTGATTCCCATATTGGATCTACAACATCGACGATTTTTCCAGATCCTGTTCCTGCTGGGATATCTACACCAAATGTAATTGTTGCTGCTGTATTTTTATTGTTAGAAGTATCTGATGCAACATTTGCAGGTATTGCAACTGTTACGATACCACTAAAGTCTAATGTATTATCTCCTGCAGCTTTTTGTGTTTGTTCTAATCCACTTAAAGTCAAAGTGTATCTTGTTCCAATTCTAGTCATAACTCCGTTAACATTTTCTTTTAATTCTTCTTCTCTAAATGTTTTTGTTACATTTGTATTGTTAGAAATATCTTCTCCGTCAACTTTTATAACTAAATTTTCTAATTTTAATGTACTTTCTTTAAAATGCTTATCTGTTATGTCAAATACCATTGATGCTGTTTTTGCTTCATAATCTATATCTGTTGATACATATTTATAAGTAAGACTTGGTGCTAAGAAATCTACAAAGTCTTTTTCTAATTGTGTTGCTACATTTCCATTTCCTGATGTATCTGCAACTGCACCTTCATCAATTGATATTACTACGTCACCACTCCACTCATCATATGATTTTCCAGCTTGTCTTCCTTTTGGTCCAAAGTTACTCAATTCTAGTGTGTATCTTTCTCCAATTTTTTTGCTTACTCCATCAACTAATGCATTTAGTGGTTGTACACTTGTTATTGTCTTAGTTATGTCACTAGCTAAAGTATTATCAACATAAACTTTTATTTTACTTGCATTTGACGTTGTTATTGTAGATGTTCCAAAATATTTATCTGTTACATCAAATATTATTGTTTCTTTTTTACTTGTAGTATCTAAAGTCGCTGAAACTTTTGTTACTTCTGGTTTAATAAAGTCTGCGAATAAGTAATCTTTAGTATTTCTATCAATTTTTGAAGTTTGTAATGTTGTTTCTTTATTTTTATTTTTGTATTGGTCTTCCAATGTATCTGCAGCAACTACTAATTTAATGTTACCGCTCCATTCTTTGAAGTCTTTTCCAGACTGTCTTACAGCCTCTTCAAAGTTTGATAATGTTAATGTATATTTAACACCAATTTGTATTGATTTACCATCTATTGTTCCATTTACTGGTGTTGATGAACTTAATGATTTTACTACATTTGTAGTTCCTGTTATTTCTTGTCCATCTATAAATACCTTTATATTATTTGTTGTTAATGCACCTGTTTTAAAGTATCTATCTGTACCTATTAAATCAACTTTTAATTGTTTTGCTGTAGCATCAACTACAATATTTTTTGCTTTCCATACTGGATCTACAACATCGACTATTTGTCCTTGTTGATCTGGATCAGTTTTTGGTTCATCAACGCCTACTGTAATTGTTGTTGCTAAGTTTGTATTTCCAGATGTATCACTTGCAACCCCTGCTGCAATAGCTAAACTTACAATACCACTGAAATCTGCAAAATCTTGTGATGCTCCTAAAACCTGTTCTAGATTTGAAATTACTAATGTATATCTCTCTCCTATTTTCTTAGTTGTTCCATTAACACTTCCAGTTATATCCTCTGTTTTAGTTATTTTTTTGGTTACTGCTGTATTTGCTGATTTATCACCATTTACTGATATTTCTATATTGCTTTCTTTTAATGTGCTTGTTTTAAAGTATCTATCTGTAATGTCAAATACTACTGTCAATGTTTTATTAGTATAATCAACAGATGTTGTTTGTTCTGAATATTTATAAGTAACTATAGGTCTTATAAAGTCTACAAACATATCTTCATCTAGAATTGTTTCTAAGTTTTGGTTACCCCACTGGTCTGCAAGTGTTTTATTGTCAATATGTAAACTTAGATATCCAGATAAATTATCAAGATCTAAATTGCTTAATGTTAGTGTATATGTTATTCCTTCTGTTGTTGGTGTTGGCGTATTTAATTTCTTTACTACGCTAGTTGCTATTTCACCATCTATGTAAATATGAATTCTATCTGTTGTTAATGTGTTATCTCCATATACTGTATCTAATGATGTTGTTCCTTTTAATGTTATTGTCATTGTCTTATTAGCTTTATCTACACTGCTCGTTTGTTTTGTCCATGTTGGTACATATTTTAGATTGATTTTTCCTCTTGTATAGTTTATTGCTGTTGATGAATTTGTATTTAATTTTAAGTTACTTGCATCTTTGTAAATTGATTCTGGTGCATGAATTGTACATGAACCTGATTTACCACAATTACCTAAAAGACCTTCATTTTCACTTGCTATATTAGTAAATGCTGGTCCTAAATCTAGACTTGTCATAGCCGTTGAACCACAGCTATAAAACATATCAGTCATGTCTGTTACAAGTTTCGTATCAAATATATCCCCTAAGTCTAAGGTTGTCATTGCTTTAGATCCACAAGATTCAAACATGCTACTCATATTCGTTACTTTACTTGTATTAAATTTAGTTCCTAAATTCAAACTTGTCATTGCATATACACCACAATTTTCAAACATATGACTCATAGTAGTTACATTTCCTGTGTTAAATTTATCTCCTAAATTCAAACTTGTCATTGAATACAAACCACAACTTGCAAACATATAACTCATATTTGTTACTTTACTTGTATTAAATTTAGTTCCTAAATCTAATTTTGTCATTGCAGTCCAGCCACAACTTACAAACATATTGTTCATATTTGTTACATTACTTGTATCAAAGTTAGTTCCTAAATTTAAACTTGACATTGCACTGAAACCACAATTATCAAACATATTGTTCATATCTTTTACATTACTTGTATCAAAATTAGATCCTAAATCTAAGCTAGTCATTGATGTATAACCACAATACGCAAACATATATGACATATTAATTACATTATTTGTATATAATAAATCTAGATTTGTTATAACTTGAGTTTTAGTACTAGAAGCATTAAGTCCAACACTGGAAAATGTATAACTAGCATCTGCATTAGCATTCATTTTATATTTACTTCCTATATATACTGTATATGGTGCTGATGTATCTGTTGTCCATGCCATTATTGATTTATCACCTACAGCAGATACATCCCAAGATGTTGCTCCAGCTGGTATATCAGTATTTTGTACAAAGGTAATACTATCCATATCCTCAGTGGCTATATTAGTATTACCAATATAAACAACATAGCCACCAGCCCACACAACACCATAAACTTTTGCTTTTTTTAATGTATTAAATAATATAAATTCTGTTGCCACATTTGTATTTCCTGAAGTATCAGTCAGAGTTTCTGCAGGTAATTCTATTTTTATTTGATTTACCGTACTTGAAAATCCTGAAATTGTTATTGTATGTTCCACTCCGTTTGTAATTGTTTTAGCAGCGCTTACAGTTGCAGTAAATCCAGTTGTTGCCTCTTTTCCATCAATAAACACTTTTATATTTTGATTTGTCAATGTACTCTTTGAAAAATATTTATCAATTCCTCTTACTGTTATTGATACTGAAGGATTATCAATA
>CANROH010000021.1 GCA_947632185.1 uncultured Clostridia bacterium | reverse complement strand
TATTGGTAGCGACGGTGAGATTCGAACTTACGACCTGCCGGGTATGAACCGGATGCTCTAGCCAACTGAGCTACGTCGCCATTTCTTAACAGACATTATTATAATAGTATTATTGCCTTTTGTCAAGTAAAAAATACAAAAAGCAGTTAAAATCAATTAACTGCTTTATAATCAAAAAATTAATTATAGAATGATTTTATAATTTATTTTTTATCTTCTTTTGAATGAGGTTTCTTTTTAGAGATAGGAATAATAAATTTTTTTCTGTTCTTAACTGAATCTTTAGGACGTAAATTATTCATAATATCGCCAACCTCAGATATATTTAAAACAGAATCATCTCCAATGACAACTTCTATATCATCTGTATTATTACTATTATCTTCTTTTTTATCTATCTCTTTTTTTTTCATTTCTTTTTTATCTATTTCTTTTTTATTCATAATTTCACCTCTAAAACAAATTCCAAATTTATTATAGCATAACAGCTTTTTTAAGTCAATTTTAAATAATCGATATTTATATCAATTTTACTTATGCCTTTAATATAAGGTGTGTTGACAATAATTTGATTTCATGTAATAATATAAGAATAATCTAAGTGGAGGAATATATGGAACTTAGCAAGGAACAATCGATAATTGAAGCAATACTTTTTGCAAGCGGACGAGAAGTAAATATAAAAGAACTTATGAATGTACTAGAGCTTAGTGCAGAAGATATTGATAAAATTATTTTGAATTTAAAAACTGAATATAATACTAGAAATAGTGGTATAGAGATAATTAAAATTAATGATAATTATCAAATGTGTACAAAAAAAGAATATTATGAATATATATATCCATTATTTGATAACAGAGCTAAACCAAATATTTCTAATGCAGCTTTAGAAACTTTATCTATAATTGCATATAATCCTAATATAACTAGAGCAGAAATAGATGCAATTCGTGGAGTTAATTCAGATGGCACGGTATATAAATTATTGGAATTTGATTTAATAGAAGAAGCGGGGAAAATGGATGCTCCTGGTAGACCAACAATGTATAAAGTAACAAATAAATTTTTAAAAACATTTGGAATTACGAATTTAGACGAATTGCCAGATCTTCCAAGATATAAATTAGATGAGAATGAACAAATAGTAATTGATGATATAATTGAGGCTCCAATGCCCGAAAGGGAAAATATAGATGAGAAAAAAGAAGGAAATAATTAATAAAATTGGAGGTTTGATTTATGGGAAAAGATGACTTTGTAAAAGAAATTACAAATATCGAAGATGATTTTACACAGTGGTATACAGATATTGTAAGAAAAGCAGAACTTGCTGATTATACAGATACAAAAGGATGTATTGCAATAAGGCCTTATGGATATTCAATATGGGAAAATATACAAAATTATACAGATAAGAAGTTTAAAGAAGTTGGAATAACAAATCTTTATATGCCTGTTTTAATACCAGAAAGTATGCTTCAAAAGGAAAAAGATCATGTTGAAGGTTTCGCTCCAGAAGTAGCCTGGGTTACAATAGGCGGTGGAGAAAAGTTGGAGGAAAGGCTTTGTATAAGACCTACATCAGAAACGATGATGTCAACAATGTATTCTAAATGGGTTAAATCGTGGAGAGATTTACCAATACTTGGAAATCAATGGTGTAGTGTATTAAGATGGGAAAAAGAAACAAGACCATTTTTACGTTCAAGAGAATTCTTATGGCAAGAGGGCCACACTGTTCATGAAACACAAGAAGAAGCAGAAGAGAGAACTAAAATGATGCTTGACATATATGCAGATGTTATTGAAAATTTGCTTGCAATACCTGTTTTAAAAGGTAGAAAAACACCAAAAGAACAATTCGCAGGAGCTGTATATACATATACTGTAGAAACATTAATGCATGATGGAAGAGCTTTACAAGCTGGAACATCACATTATTTTGGACAAAATTTTACTAAACCTTTTGAAATAAAATTTCAAAATAGAGAAGGAAAAGAAGAATATGCTTATCAAACTTCATGGGGAATTAGTACGAGATTAATTGGCGCAGTTATTATGGCACATGGTGATAATAGAGGGTTAAAATTACCACCAAAAGTTGCTCCAATTCAAGTTGTTATAGTGCCTATTGCTCAACATAAAGATGGAGTCTTAGAAAATGTAAGAAAAATATATGATAAATTAAATAAAAATTTTAGAATTAAATTAGATGATAGAGATAATTGTTCTACAGGATTTAAATTTAATGATTGGGAAATGAGAGGAGTACCTGTAAGAATAGAAATAGGTCCAAGAGATTTAGAAAATAATCAAGCAGTTCTTGTAAGACGTGACACGAATGAAAAAGAAATCATAGAAATCTCAAAGTTGGAAGAAAGATTAACATCTTTATTAGAAGAAATTCAAAAAAATATGTTTAATGAGTGTTTAAAACGAAAAGAAGAAAAAACTACAGTTGCATATTCTATAGATGAATTTATTAAAAATTTAGAAAAAAATCAAGGATATATAAAAACAATGTGGTGTGGAGATGTAGCTTGTGAGAATAAAATAAAAGAACTTACAGGTGCACATTCAAGATGTATACCATTTGAGCAAGAACATTTATCTGATACATGTGCAATATGTGGGAAAAAAGCAAATACAATGGTAGTTTGGGGAAGACAATATTAGACAAAAAATAGTGTGACTGCTAAAATTTATTAGTCACACTATTTTTATGCGTAAATTAGTGATTAGATTGTTAATTTTTTAATTTGTTTTATTTCATCATATAACTTCTTTATGTGTTCTTTTCTAATTTTTAATGTATTTTTTAATTCTTCTAGCATTTGAGGTAACTTTTCAGGATCTTCATTAGGTTTTAAATAGTATTTTATTTCTTCTTTTAAATACTCTTTTTTGTATTCGTTTTTGGTATTTTGTAATTTATAATAATATTTTTGAGAATTTTCAAAACGTTTAATTTCTTGTTGAACAAAATTTACATAATCTGTTCTAGCAATAATTTCATATTCTGTATCATTTATAATAACTTTAAAAAGAGCTTTTAATATTTTTTTATCAATTTTACCAACGCCACCTAAGCGCATTTGTTTAATACCATCTTTTAAGTCTTTAGGTGGAGTAGGCCTAGCATGTTCAATTAAAATATTAAGTGCATCTACAACACCAATGTGAGTTTTATATTGACGTTTAGCAGTAATGGCTTCAAATTCATCAGCAACTCTTATAATTTGAGCTTCATATGGTATTTTATCACCTGTAATTCCATGTGGGTAACCGCTACCATCTAAAGCTTCATGATGGTATAGTGTACCTGCAGCATAAGGACGTAACTTAGGGTCATTCATACACATCTTATATCCAATTGATGTGTGAGTTTTCATTATTTCATATTCCTCATCAGTTAATTTTGAAGGCTTTTGAAGAATTGAAGGAGGAATAAAAATTTTCCCAATATCATGTAGATATGCACAAGTTGTACAATATATAGTAAATCCTTTAGATAAATTTAAATTTTCACAAAGCCTACAAGTGATATTTGCGACATTTTCAGAATGTCTTTTTGTAAATGCATCCAGTCCATCAAGCATTTTTAATTGATAACGAATGGATTGGTCTAAATTGTAGGATCTTAGAGATGTATTATTATAAAAATCAAATACTTCTTTCATTAAATTCTCCTCGTTTGTATACTATAATTATTTTATAACTTAATAGCTGTTTGGTCAAGAAATTATATATAAAAATTGTTGTTTAAATATTGAACTATAATAAAATGATATACTGATATTATGTTGATTCATTATAGTATTAGCATTATAGAATTATGTTATTGAAAAAATAAAAAATAAATGATAAAATTTAAAAAATTAAAAATTGTATAAAATAAATTAATAGAGGAAGTAGAAATGTATTTAAAACGATTAGAAATGTACGGCTTTAAATCTTTTGCGGATAAAACTGTATTAGAATTTATGCCAGGGTTAACAGCTGTAATAGGACCAAATGGTTCTGGAAAAAGTAATATATCAGATTGTATTAGATGGGTTCTAGGAGAACAAAGTTTAAAGTCATTAAGAGGTTCAAAGTCAGAAGATATCATTTTTTCTGGAACTCAAAATAGAAAGGCATTAGGATATGCAGAAGCTTCATTAGTTATGGATAATTCTGATTCAAAATTACCAATTGAATATAGTGAAGTAATTGTTACTAGAAGAATTTATAGAAGTGGTGAATCAGGATATTTTATAAATAAAACTCCATGTAGATTAAAAGATGTTTTGGAATTATTTATGGACACAGGAATAGGAAAAGATGGATATTCTATAATTGGCCAAGGGAAAATTGATGAAATATTAAGCAATAAATCAGAAGATAGAAGAAATATATTTGAAGAAGCTGCTGGAATTGTGAAGTATAGAACAAGAAAACTTGAATCTGAAAAAAAATTAGAACAGACAAAATTAAATTTACTTAGAATAAATGATATTATAACTGAAATAGAGGCAAATATTGGACCTTTAAAAAATCAATCTGAAAAAGCAAAAAAATATTTGAGTTTAAGAGATGAATTAAAAAATATAGAAGTCGGTTTATTTTTATACAATATAGATGATTTTAAAAAACAAATTGAAGAAACACAGGAAAATGTAAATATTTTTGATACTCAAAAAGTAAAAGAAGAAGAAATTCAAGCAAATATTCAATCTGAAAAGGAAGAAGTAAAAAAGTCATTAGATAATTTAATTGAAGAAATAGAAAAAATACAAAATTTAGGTTTTGAAGGTAATCAGCAAAAAGAACAATATAATAGTGAAATTGGAATATTAACAGAAAGAATATCAAATAATAAAGAAAATTATGATAGATTTGCTTTAGAAATAGAAGAATTAGAAAAAATAAATCAAGAATTAGAAGAAGAGAAAAAACAAAAATTAGAAAAGAAGAATAATTTATTTACTAATAAAGAAAAATTTGAAAAAGAATTAAAAGAAAAAGAAGAAGAATTAGAAAAATATTCTAAAACTTTATCTGATAAGGAAATTGAAATTGAAAATAAAAAGAAAATTGTTCAAGATAACACAGATTCTAGATATGAATTAATTGCTAATATAAATACAGAAAAAGCCAATTTAGATAATTTATTAAAACATGAAAAAAATTTAAAAAACGAAATTCAAAATACGATTTCAGAATTGGATTCTTCAAGAGCAACAAAAGAAGAATTATCTAAAAATTTTTATGAAATAGAAAAAAATAAAAGTGATATTACAAAAATACTTGATAATATGGAACAAGAAAAAGAAAGTAGTTCACAAAAAATTAAAGATTTTGAAGTTAAAATTAATAGTTATCAATCAGAATATAGAATAAAAGAGTCAAGATATAGATTTTTAGTTGAAACAGAAAAAGAAAAAGAAGGATATACAAAAAGTGTAAAATCACTATTGGAAATGACTGAAAGAGATAGTAATTTATTAAAAGGGGTTCATGGGGTTTTAGCAAATCTTATTTCTGTAGATAAAAAATATGAAACTTCTATTGAAATGACACTTGGAGCTAGTATTCAAAATATAGTTACAGATTCGGAAGAAGAAGCAAAAAAATTAGTAAATTATTTAAGAGATAATAATTTAGGAAGAGCTTCATTTTTACCTATAACTTCTGTAAAAGGTCAAAAAATCACAGGTATTAATACAAGAGGAATTAGTGGAGTGATTGCAGTAGCATCTGATTTAGTAAATACAGATAAAAAATACGAAGGTATTGTATTAAATTTATTAGGTAAAACAGTCATTGTAGAAGATATTGATGATGCGGTAAAATTAGCAAAGCAAAATTCTTATAGATTTAAAATTGTAACTTTAAAAGGAGATGTAATAAATCCTTCAGGTGCTATAAGTGGTGGCTCTACGCAAAGTAAGACAGTTAGTATTTTAGGTAGAGGCAAGGAAATTAAAGAATTAGAAAAAGAATTAAATGAAATTAAAGAAAAAATTAAAAAAGTAGAAAAAGAAAAGGAAAATTATGAAAATAGCATTTCTGAAGTATTAAATAAATTTGAATTAAAACAAAAAGAAGCTCAAGAACTAGAAATTGTTTATGCGACTGAAAAGCAAAAAATAGATAATTTAGATTTAGAAATTCTAAAATTAGATGCTAAGCTTTCTAAATTGAGACAAGATATAGAAAATTTAAAGAAAGAGCAAGAAAATAGTTCTAAAGTACAGGAAGAATTAAATGAAAAAATTAAAGTTATAGATTTAGAAAACGAGAAAATAGGAAAGATTATCGAAGAATTTACAAATTTAAATAAAGATAATCAAAAATATATAGATGATTTGAATTTCGATATTACAAATTTAAAAATATCTGTATCATCATTTGATGAAAGCGAATTATCCATAAATGAAATGATGGATAGAATTAATTTAGATGTTCAAAAAAATATTAATAATATTAATAATAAAAGATTGTTAAGGGAAAAAATAGTAAATGATAATTTAGAATTATATTCTAAAGTTGAAGAAATAAAACAAAAAATTGTTGATTTAGAAAAGGAAATTTTAGGAAGCACAGATAAAGTAGAAAAGTTAAAAGAAGAAAAAATTTTAAAAAATGAAAAATTGAGTAGCATTGAAAAGGAGATAGAAAATCAAAATTTAAAAATTGAAGATATTAAAAATCATATTTCAAAATTAGATTTAAAAAAATCAAAAATTGAACTTGAATTAAATCAAGTAATAAATAAGATGTGGGAAGAATACGAATTGACACCAAATAATGTTGAAGGAATACAGAAAATAGAAAATCCTAATCAAGTTCAAAAAAATGTAAATCAAATTAGAAGTGAAATCAGAGATTTAGGAAGCATAAATATTGATTCAATAAAAGAGTATAAAGAAATAAAAGAAAGATACGATTTTATGAGTGAACAGAGATTGGATTTAGAACAATCAAGTAGCAAATTAAAAAAGATAATTAATGAAATGACTGAAACAATGAAAAAGCAGTTTGCTGAACAATTTAAAATTATTAACAAAAATTTTGGAGAAGTATTTTCAGAATTATTTGGTGGTGGAAGAGCTGAACTTATTTTGGATGATGAAGAAAATATTTTGGAATGTGGAATTGAAATTGTTGTAGAGCCTCCTGGAAAAAAATTACAAAATATGATGCTTTTATCAGGAGGAGAAAGAGCATTTACTGCGATAGCTTTATTGTTTGCAATATTAAAAATAAATCCAGCACCGTTTTGCGTTTTAGATGAGATTGAAGCAGCATTAGATGATGTAAATGTTTATAGATTTGCAGAATATTTAAAGAAATTTTCAAAAAAATCTCAATTTTTAGTTATAACACATAGAAAAGGAACAATGGAATCTGCAGATACAGTTTATGGAATAACAATGGAAGAAAAAGGTATAAGTAAATTATTATCAATGAAATTAAAATAGGAGTAAGTGCAAATTCGATTGAAATACATAATTTTTTAAATGATGCTTTTAATAAAAGCATCATTTTATTTTTTCAATACTATTATTTTTAAATTTTTGGGAACAAGTATCATAAAATATATAAAAGTGGTATATAAAAAACTATTTATCCACCACTTTTATTACAACAAAAATGTACCACACAGAAAACAAAAGAAAAAGGAAGAAAATGGAAGATTTAAAGACTAAACTCATAACTATATTAGTTTGAAGACGAATATTTTAGGAAAAAAAGGATAAAAATATAATTATTACAAAATATTTTGCTTGAAATGACAAAATATTTGTAGTATAATAGCTGTTAGTGACGATTTTTTTAGAACTTAAAAGGAGAGTGAATTATATTTTAAAGGATTGGGTTAAATTTTACACAAAAGAAGCTATTAAGACCCTAAAACTTATTACAATTGGTTCAACTATAGTTATAGCTGTAGTATGTATAAAATACAAACCTGCATATAAAGTCACGATATCAGGAGAAACAATTGGATATATTGATAATTTAGAAAGAATAGAAAGAAAAATTGAAAATTATATAAAAGATACATCTGGAAATATTGCTTTTAAGGAAATAGAATCTTTACCAGAGTATCATTTAGAATTAATAGATAGGGATAAAGAAACTAGAGATAAAAATATTATGTTAGCTATCGAAGAAAGGACAACTACTACTTATAAAACATATGCTGTAACATCAGCTGGGGAAAATAAAACTGTAGTTGAATCTAAAGAAGAAGCAGAAAACATAATAAATGAAGTTAAATCAGATTTAAAGCCAGAAGTTGATTTACAATTAGGTATAGTTGAAGTATATTCAACTGAATTAAATGTTAACTCTCAAGAAGATGCAACTAAAGCTTTAACTGAATTGAAAATAGCAAAAGTAAATGAATATGAAACCAAAAAGGCCGAAGAGGAAAAAGCATTGGCTATAGAAAAAGCAAGAAAAGCTAAATTAAGCTTAGAGCAAAGTATTGCTTCTACTACAAAAGTGGCTGCTACTGGAAATTTAAATGGAATGGCATTATCAATACCAGTAACAGGCTCAATTTCATCTAGATTTGGAAGTAGAAGTAGCTCAAGATCTAGTTTACACACAGGTTTAGATATTTCCACTGCACTTGGAACTGGAGTAAGACCAATTTCAGCAGGAACAGTAACTTACGCTGGATACAAGGGGACATATGGAAATTTAGTCATAATAGACCATGGAAATGGCGTTGAATCTTATTATGCACATTGCAATGCTTTATATGTATCTCAGGGGCAAACAGTAGATACTGGAACAACAATTGCTGCAGTTGGGTCAACTGGTAATTCAACAGGACCACACTTGCATTTAGAAATAAGAATTGGTGGTACACCAGTAAATCCACAAAATTATTTATATTAATTTATATATAAACAAAGAGTTTTACTTTATGTAAAACTCTTTATTTATTATAAAAATTCCCAAATTAGTGTATAATATGTTGAAATAAACAAATTTTAATATAATATTCAATATAACTTCTTATTATAAAATGCATAAAATAATTAATAAAACTTGAAAATTAAATTTTTAGTATAAATTATTGAATTTGTTTTAAATTATATATATACTATTTTTTGGAAAAGATTAGTTAAAATTAGGAGGTATGTTATGGCAGATATGACAGAAGAAGAAAAACAGGAAGTTGAGCAGATGATAGATGGTTTGGTTGAACGAGCTAAGATAGCATCTGAAGAATATAAGAAATTGAATCAAGAACAAGTTGACAGAATTGTAAAAAAGATGTCAATGGCAGGACTTGATAACCATATGAAATTAGCAAAAATGGCTGTAGAAGAAACTGGAAGAGGAATTTATGAAGATAAGATAACAAAGAATATGTTTGCTACGGAATATGTTTATCATAATATAAAGAAAGATAAAACTGTTGGAGAAATTTACAAAAATGATGAAGAAGGATATTCCTTAATAGCAGAACCGATTGGAGTTATAGCTGGAGTAACACCTGTTACAAATCCAACTTCAACGGTTATGTTTAAATCATTAATTTCAGCTAAAACAAGGAATGTAATAATATTTGGATTTCATCCATCTGCACAAAATTGCAGTAGAGAAGCAGCAGAAATTTTAAGAGAGGCAGCTGTTTCAGAAGGGGCTCCAAAAGATTGTATATTATGGATAGATAAGCCATCACTTTTAGCAACAACTCTATTGATGAATCATCCTGGAGTAGATTTGATTTTAGCAACTGGTGGATCAGGAATGGTAAAATCTGCATATTCTAGTGGAAAACCAGCATTAGGCGTTGGACCTGGTAATGTACCATGTTTTATAGATAAGACCGCTAAATTAAAAAGAGCAGTAACAGATTTAGTTATGTCTAAATCTTTTGATAATGGAATGATATGCGCTTCAGAACAAGCTGTTATTGTTGAAAAAGAAATAGCTGAAGAATTTGAAAAAGAAATGAAAAATTTAAATTGCTATTTTGTAAATGATGAAGAAAAAGTAAAATTACAAGATGCAATGTTTGATAAGGAAAAATCAAATAAATTAAAAAGTGCTATTGCAGGACAAAGCCCTAAAACAATTGCAAATTGGGCAGGATTCGAAGTACCAGATAATACAAAGATACTAGTAGTAAAAGAAACAGGAGTAGGAAGCGATTCACCATTTTCATCAGAAAAATTAAGTCCTGTACTTGCATATTATATAGTTGAAAATGCACAAGAAGGAATTGCTTTAGCAGATAAGTTAATAAAGTTCGGTGGAATGGGACATTCAGCAGTTATTCATTCAGAAGATGAAAAAACTATTTCAGAATTTTCAGAAACAGTAAAAACAGGAAGAATTATAGTTAATTCACCATCAACACATGGAGCAATTGGTGATATATATAATACAAATATACCATCACTTACACTTGGTTGTGGTACATTCGGAGGAAATTCAACAACATCTAATGTATCAAGTGTTAATCTAATAAATTTAAAAAGAGTTGCTAAAAGGAGGGTTAATATGCAATGGTTTAAAGTTCCAGAAAAAATATTTTTTGAACCAGGTTCAATATCATATTTAGAAAAAATGCCAAATATAACAAGAGCTTTTATAGTAACAGATCAATCAATGGTTCAATTTGGTTATGTAGATAAAATATTATATCATTTAAGAAAAAGAGAATCATATGTTCATGCTGAAATTTTCTCAGATGTTGAATCTGATCCATCATTTACTACAATTAAAAAGGGTGTTGCAGCAATGGAAAGCTTTAAACCAGATGTTATAATAGCTCTAGGTGGAGGAAGTCCAATAGATGCAGCTAAAGGAATGTGGCTTTTCTATGAGCATCCTGATGCAGATGTAGAAGGGTTAAAATTGAAATTTATGGATATTAGAAAGAGAACATATAAATTTCCAAAACTTGGAGAAAAATGTAAAATGGTTTCTATTCCAACAACATCAGGAACTGGTTCTGAAGTAACATCATTTGCAGTTATAACAGATAAAGAAAAAAATATAAAATATCCATTAGCAGATTATGAATTAACGCCAGATGTTGCAATAGTTGATCCAGATTTAGTAATGTCTTTGCCTAAAAAATTAACAGCTGATACTGGTATGGATGTTTTAACTCATGCTATAGAAGCTTATGTTTCAGTAATGGCATCTGATTATACAGACGGACTTGCAGAAAAAGCAATTGAATTAGTTTTTGAATATTTACCTAAAGCATATGAAAATGGTAATGATAGAGTAGCAAGAGAAAAGATGCATAATGCAAGTACTATAGCAGGTATGGCTTTTACAAATGCATTTTTAGGAGTAAATCACTCAATTGCTCATAAATTGGGTGGAGAATTTCATATTCCTCATGGAAAAGCTAATGCAATTATATTGCCTTATGTAATAAAATATAATGGAACAGCTCCAACTAAAATGGTGTCATGGCCAAAATATGAGACTTATGTAGCAGATCAAAGATATGCAACAATTGCAAAAAAATTAGGTCTACCAGCATCAACTCCACAAGAAGGAGTAAAATCATTAGTAGAAGCAATTCAAAAGTTAAATGAAAGATTAGGTGAAGAAAAATCTATTAAAGATTTTGGAATTAATGAAGGAGAATTTTTATCAAAAGTTGATGAACTTGCAGATAGAGCATTTTCAGATCAATGTACAACAGTAAATCCAAGAGTTCCTCTAGTTTCAGAAATTAAGCAGATTCTTTTAGATGCTTATTATGGAACTGAAATTAAATTTTAGTTGACAAAAAATATAATTAATGCAAAAATATATATAAATTATATTTTATTTTAAGGAGAAATAAAATGGAAGATGAAGAAGAAATTAAAGTTGAAGTAAGTACGAAAAATAGATTTACAACTCTAATGTTATGTTGGTTTTTAGGATTTTTGGGAGTACATCGTTTATATGCTGGAAAATTAGGATCAGGATTTCTAATGGCATATGGTGCAATAGTAACTGTTTTATTATTATTTGTAAGTTTACCAATAGGTTTGATGTGTTTAATAACAATGGCAGCATTAGTTGCAAATGATTTTGTGGTTATTGCATTTGGACAATTTAAAGATTGTTACGGTAAATGTATTTGCAGTGATAAATTAAATTAATATATTTTAAAAAGTCGCTAGAGATAGCGATTTTTTTCTTGTCTTTTTTAAAATTTGAGTATATAATATTAATATTGTTTGAAGGGGGATGAAATTATGGCAATTAGTAAGGATGAAATAATTCATATAGCAAATCTTGCATGTTTAAATTTGTCAGAAGAAGAAATTGAAAGATATACTTTAGATATGCAAGAGATTTTAGAGTTTGCTAATACAATTAATAATGTAAATACAGAAGGTATGAGTGAAACTATTGCAGCAAATAACAAAAGTAATGTTTTAAGAAAAGATGAAGTAAAAACTTTTGAAAATATAGAAATGTTATTGAAAAATGCTCCAAGTCAAGATGAAGGAATGTTTAGAATTCCAAAAGTAATAAATAATTAAGTATGATTAAATATAGCAATTGGAGGAATAGAAATGATAATAGGAGTAGATATAGATGATACAATTTCAGATACTTATGAAGTAATGATGAATTATGCACAAGAATATATTATAAATTTCTTAAAGAAAGAACCTATTATAGATGAAAAAGTAAAATGTGAAAATCATTTTTATGTGAGTGCTTTATATAATTGGAGAATTGAAGAAGAAAATGATTTTTTGGAAAATTACTTTCAAAAAATACTTATAAATGTAAAGCCAAAAACTCTTGCAGTAGATTATTTAAATAAATTAAAAAGAGATGGAAATAAGATTATTATTATAACAGCAAGAGCTAGAACAGATTTGTGTGATGTAGAAAAATTAACAGAAGACTGGATTTATAAAAATAATATTCCTTGTGATAAGCTTATTATTGATGCAGAGAATAAACTAGTTGTTGCAGAAAAAGAGAATATAGATGTTTTTATTGATGACAGTTTTGTAAATTGTAAAATGGTAGCAGATAATAAAATCAAAACTTTTATTATGGATACAAGAGTTAATAAAGAATTCTTTGATGAGAATATTGAAAGAGTTTATTCTTGGCCACACTTATATATGAAATTAAAAGAGATTAATAAATAATTTGACATGGATAAAGATGGGAGGAAAATTAATGGAACTTTATGAATATACAGTTCATGAACTTGTTGAGAAATTAGAAAAAGGTGAGATAACTTCAGAAGAATTAACAAAAAGTTATTTTAAAAGGATAAAAGAAATAGATCCTAAAATAAAAGCTTATGTTTCTATTTTAGAAGAGGATGCATTAGAAAAAGCGAAAAAAGTAGATGAAGATAGAAAATCTGGAAAAACTGTTTCTAAATTTGCGGGAATTCCAATAGGAATAAAAGATAATATGTGTATAGCAGGAACAAAAACAACTTGTAGTTCTAAAATGCTTGAAAATTTTATTGCTCCATATAATGCAACTGTTATTGATAAATTAAATAATGAGGGGTTGATTTATCTTGGAAAATTAAACATGGATGAGTTTGCAATGGGTGGGTCAACTGAATATTCTGCATTTTTTAAAACTCATAATCCATGGGATTTAGAAAGAGTACCAGGAGGGTCTTCAGGAGGCAGTGCAGCTGCTGTAGCTGCTGAAATAGCTCCTTGGACATTAGGAAGTGATACAGGTGGAAGTATTCGTCAACCATCTTCTTTATGTGGTGTTGTTGGATTAAAACCAACATATGGATTAGTATCAAGATATGGATTAGTTGCATTTGCATCATCACTTGATCAAATTGGTCCTATAACTAAAGATGTAACAGATTCAGCAATTCTTTTAAATTTAATTTCTGGTCATGATGAAAAAGATTCTACATCAATGAATGTAGAAAAGAAAGATTATACTTTAAGCTTAATTAATGATGTAAAAGGAATGAAAATTGGACTTCCAAAAGAATATATTGGCGATGGAATAGATGAAGAAGTAAAGCAATCAATTTTAGAAGTGGCTAAAAAATATGAAGAATTGGGAGCTACTGTAGAGGAATGTTCATTAGATGTTGGAAAATATGCAACAGCTGTTTATTATATAATTGCTTGTGCAGAGGCAAGCTCAAACTTAGGAAGATTTGATGGAATTAGATATGGTTATAGAACAGAAAAATTTGATAGCTTAAAAGATATTTATAGAAACTCAAGAAGTGAAGGATTTGGACCAGAAGTAAAAAGAAGAATTATTTTGGGTACGTATGTTCTTTCTTCTGGATATTATGATGCTTATTATAAAAAAGCACAAAAAGTTAGAACTGTAATAAAAAATGCTTATGATGAATTATTTAAAAAATATGATTTATTATTAACACCAACTTCTCCAACAACAGCATTTAAAATTGGTGAAAAATTAAACAATCCATTGCAGATGTATTTAGCTGATATTTGCACAGTTCCAGTAAATATAGGAGGACTTCCAGCAATGAGTCTACCTTGCTCTTTAGACAGTAAAGGTTTGCCAATTGGTTTTCAATTAATTGGTAAAGCATTTGGAGAAGAAACAATATTCAAAGCAGCTTACACATATGAACAGAATTCTAACTTTAGAGAAAATAAACCAACTTTTAAAGGAGGGGAGATCTAATGATAAGAGACGATTATGAAGTAGTAATTGGATTAGAAGTTCACTGTGAACTTTCTACTAAAACAAAAATTTTCTGTTCATGTTCAACAGAATTTGGTGGAGAGCCAAATACTCATTGTTGTCCTGTATGTATGGCTATGCCAGGAACATTACCAGTGCTAAATGAAAAAGTAGTTGAATATGCAGTAAAAGCAGGACTAGCTACAAATTGTACAATAGAAAAAAATAGTAAAAATGATAGAAAAAATTATTTTTATCCAGATCTTCCAAAAGCTTATCAAATTTCTCAGTATGATAAACCTTTATGTCGTGAAGGTTATGTAACAATAGAAACAGATGAAGGCGAAAAACAAATTAGAATTGAAAGAATTCATATAGAAGAAGATGCTGGAAAATTAAATCATGATGAATATGGAAGAGGAACTTTTGTTGATTTAAACAGGGCAGGTGTACCTTTAATAGAGGTAGTTTCTAAACCAGATTTAAGAAGTTCTAAAGAAGCAGAAGCTTATTTAAGAAAATTAAAAGCAATTTTTGAATATATAGAAATTTCAGATTGTAAAATGGAACAAGGTTCTTTAAGAGCTGATGTAAATGTTTCTGTAAGAAAAAAAGGTTCTAAAGAATTAGGAACAAGAACAGAAATGAAAAATATGAACTCTTTTAGAAATATAGTAAGAGCAATTGATTATGAAGCAGAAAGACAAATAGAAGAAATTGAAAATGGTAATACAATAGAACAAGAAAGTTTAAGATGGGATGATATTTCAGGAAAAACTTTTTCTATGAGAGATAAAGAAGATGCTCAAGATTACAGATATTTTCCAGAACCTGATTTAGTTGCTATAAATTTAACAGATGAATATATAGAAAATATAAGAAAAACTTTACCTGAATTACCAGAGAGCAGAAAGAAAAGATATAAGGAAAATTATGGATTGACAGAAAAGGCAGCTAATTTTGTAACAGCTTCAAAATGTTATTCTGACTTATTTGAAGAATCAATAAAAATTTGTAATAATCCTAAAACTGTCGGAAATCTAATTATGTCTGATATTGCAAGAATTTTAAATGAGAGGGAAGAAGAACCTGATGAATTAAAATTTACTGGAAAAGAACTAGGAGAGCTTGTAACATTGATAGATAAAGGAACTATAAGTTCTGCAATAGCTAAAAAGGTATTAGAAGAATTATTTAATGAAGTTAAAATGCCAAGTAAAATAATAGAAGAAAAAGGTTGGATACAAATTTCTGATGAAAGTGCAATTAAAGATGTTGTTATGAAAGTATTAGAAAATAATCCACAATCAATTGCTGATTATAAAGCAGGAAAAGATAAGGCTTTAGGATTTTTAGTAGGTCAAGCAATGAAAGAAACCAGAGGAAAGGCAAATCCTCAAATGTTAAATAAAATGTTTTTAGATGAATTAAATAAATAGATAAAATTAACAAAAAATATTCCTTTTCATAATATAGTATATAAATAACTATGAAAGGAGTATTTTTTATGGCAAAAATTCTTATATACAACAATAATACTAACAGAATGGAAACTTATTATAGAGGAGAAGCACAATCCATGCCATATAATTCTAATAGGACTTTAACAGTACAAGAGTTCAGAGGTTCAAGTAATTCGGGACTTTTATGGACTGATAGAAGAGCTATGGAAGCATGGAATAGTTTTAGATATATATATGGTAGACCAATTTATGTTGGATATGCATTTAAAAGGCCATGGGAAGGAGGCCATAGCAATTTGTCACAACATTATGCAGGATTAGCATTTGATGTTGGTCAAAATTTAAATGAAGCACAAAGAAATGAAATGAGAAATTTAGCAATTAATTCTGGTATATGGAATTATGTAGAACCTGCAAGTCTCACACCTAGATGGGTACATTTTGATGAAAGACAGGTAGCTTTTGGCTATCCACAAATAAGACAAGGAAGTAGAGGAGTTTATGTTTGTATAGCACAAGATGCATTAACAACACTTGGATATGATACAGGGGGATTAGATGGAGTATTTGGAGTAAGAACAAATTCTTCTGTAATTTCATATCAAAATAAAAATGGTTTGACTGCAGATGGAATAATAGGCACAAATACATGGAATAGTTTAATGAGTAATGTTGTTGGTAAAGGTGCAACTTCTACGACTGTACTTCCAACATAAACTAATTAAATTAAGACTCCGGAAACCTACGAGGTCCGGAGTTATTTTTTTACTATATAATTATAAAAAATTAATTTAGGTATTGACACAGACAAATGTATGTGAGATAATACAAACAGACAATTGTCTATCTAGGAGGTGTTATATGGATGATATAATGAAAGTATTACCAGATTCAGAATTAAAAGTAATGAAAATAATATGGAATCATAAAGAAAAGATTTCTACAGGAGTTATCTTAGCTGAGTTAAAAGATAAAGTTACTTGGAAATTATCTACTTTACAAGTAATTTTGAGTCGACTTATAGAAAAGGGTTTTATAAAAAATGAAAAAATAGGTAGAATTAATTATTATTCTCCATTAATTGAATTATCAAAATATACTAAATATGAAACAAAGAGTTTTATAAATAAAATGTATGATAATTCTAGTAAAAAATTGATAGCATCTCTTATACAAGGTGATGACACACTTACAGATGAAGATATAGAAGAAATTAAAAATATGTTAAATAGGAGTAATTAATATATGCTAGGAAGAATTTTTTATAATATATTTATAATTGGTACAATTATTAGTATATGTATTTTTCCTTTGTTATTGTTTTTGAATACAAATAAATACAAATATAAATTTAAAAGTATTTATAGGATATTTATTTTTATTTCTTTAATATTTATATTGCCGATTAATTCTATAAGATTTTCTAAAATAAGAAATATTACATATGATAATAAAATGGAACAAATTGTGACTACAGAAGAAATTTCACCAATATTGGAAGATAATGATTCTATAATTAAATTTGGCAATGAGATTGAAGTAAAAAATAACACAATTTTAAATTTATCTAAAAAATTACCATATATTTGGATTTTTATATCAGCAATATTAATAATTTATAATTTTATTAATTATATAGTATTTTTATATAATCAAAAAAAATATTATAAATTTGAAATTAATGATAATCTTAATGAGATTATTAAAAATATATCAACTGATATGAATTTAAAAAAAGTTAATTTTTGTATGTCTAATTATATATTGACTCCAATGACTGTAGGATTTTTTAAAAAAACGATAGTTTTACCAGTAGATGATTTATCAGAAAAAGAGTATGAATTTATTATAAAACATGAATTGTCTCATATAAAAAGCAAAGATATTGAATATAAATTTATGTTAATGTTTCTTAAATGTATATATTGGTTTAATCCAATTATTTACTTTTTTGTAAATCAAGTAGATGAAATTTTAGAATTAAAATGTGACGAAAGTGTGTTATTAAATAAAAATGAAAATTATAGAAAAGAATACGCAAATGTTTTATTAAGTCAAATTGAAAAAAATAGGAAAAATAATTTAGAGTTTTCAATTAATTTTGCAAATAGGAGGAAAAATATTATGAAAAGATTTGAAAATATTATGAGCAAATCAGAAAAGAAAAATATGTTTATTATAATTGTAGCTACATTAATAATATTAATAATCTGTGCATTATTTATAATATGTATTCCTAATATTAATTTTGCTGCAACAGAAGAAAATACAATTATAATTAAGAATAATGACAATATGGAAACAACATCTCAAAGTATTAAAGAGAAAACTGAAAATGATAAATTACAGTTCATGAATCCTTTGGGAAATGATTATGTAATAACATGTCCGTTTGGAAAAATGAATAACAATACTAATCATACGGGAATGGATTTATATGTAACTAAAACTAATATATATCAAAATAAAGATGCTACAGTAGATTCAGGTATTCCTATTATGGCAGCTGAATCTGGAAAAGTTGTTCTTGCAAAATATTATGGAGCATATGGAAATCTTGTGGTTATTTCTCATACAGATTCAATTCAAACATTTTATGCTCATTGCAAAGAAATAAAAGTTGTTGAAGGACAGGATGTTTCAAAAGGAGATATAATTGCATATGTAGGTTCTACTGGTCAATCAACACGGACCACATTTACATTTTGAGGTTAGAGAGAATAAAGAAGCAGTAAATCCAGAAAAATTCTTAGTTAAATAAAAAAGAATATGTATTTGAAGTTAAAAGAGAAATATCTATTTGATGTTTCTCTTTTTGAATTTAGATAAATGATTCTGTTTAATTTTTAAATATAAAATGAATAATGCTATATTTTTTGAAGAAAATATTGTATTATGAATAGATTATTTTTAATGAGAAAACCATATTTGTTTCAAGGCGAAAAGTATTTAAATAAGGGAAAAAATTATTTTGAAGGCTGGTATTTTAAAAATACAAGTGAAAATAATACTATTTCATTTATTCCGGGTATTAGTATAGATAATAAAAATAAAAAAGCATTTATACAAGTAATAAATAATACGAAATCTTACTTTATAGATTATAGTATAGATAGTTTTAAATTTAGCCATAATCCTTTTGAAATTCAAATAGGAGATAATATATTTTCACAAAGAGGAATACATATAGATATTAAAGATAATAATCAAAATCTTAAAATCTATGGTAGTATTGATTATGAAAAAAGCAAAAATATTGCTACAAATTTAATTTCTCCTAATATAATGGGGCCATTTTCTTATATTCCAGCTATGGAATGTAATCATGCAATATTAAGTATGAAAAATAAAGCAAGAGGATTAATATATTTTAATGAAGATATGATTATTTTTAATGATGGTATAGGTTATATTGAAAAAGATTGGGGCTGTTCTTTTCCTAAGTCATATATCTGGTGCCAAGGAAATAATTTTGAAAAAAGTGATAGTAGTTTTATGATTTCAATTGCAGATATACCATTTGGAATTTTAAATTTTAAAGGGATTATTTGTGTTTTAATTATAAATAATAAAGAATTTAGATTTACTACTTATAACAATACAAAAATATTAGAATATAATGTAAATGATAAGTTTATTAATATTAAATTAAAAAAACAAAATTATACTATTTATATTAAGTCAGAATATACAATGGCTAAAAATTTAGTTGCACCTGTAAAAGGGCAGATGAGCAAAAATATTTTAGAAAGTATTTCTGCTAAAGTTGATATTATACTAAAAAAAGGTACAACTACAATATTTTCTGATACAAGTAAAGATTGTGGCTTAGAAATAGTATAAAATGATAAATATAACTCATAAATAAAACAAATTATAATAACATTTATCAAAGTGAAGTAACAAAAATTGTTACTTCAAAAGATAAGTGTTATTATTTTTATTAGAAATTTGTATAAATAACTTGATAAAAAAAATATATATGATATAATTTAAAAACAAAATAGGAATTAATCCTAATTTTAGAGATATCATTTTTGTAATACTTTTAGTAATAGGAGCTTTTTATGAAAAATTATTCAAGACAAAGAGAGGAAATAATTAAAGTAGTTAAAGACTCTTATAATCATCCAACGGCAGAAGATATTTATATTATAGTAAAAGCTAAGAATTCATCTGTTAGCAGAAGCACAGTTTATAGGAATTTAGGAGTATTAGTTGATAATAAAATTATTAATAAAATATCTATGCAAGTGGGGCCAGATAGATATGATTATAAAAGAGAAATTCATAATCATGCTGTTTGCACCAAATGTGGAAAAGTATTTGATTTTGAATATCATTTTAATTATGACGATATTCAAAAAGAAGTTAAAAGTCAAACAGGAATAGAAATCTCTAATAATGGAATTGCATTAGAAGGAATATGTGATTCCTGCAAAAATAATATATAGGAGGAATGGAAAATGCCAGAATTAAAAGGATCAAAAACAGAAAAAAATTTAATGGAAGCTTTTGCTGGAGAATCACAAGCAAGAAACAAATATACTTATTTTGCTAGTAAAGCTAAAAAAGAAGGATATGAGCAAATAGCTGCTATATTCCAAGAAACAGCAGATAATGAAAAAGAGCATGCTAAAATTTGGTTTAAATTATTAAATGATGGAGATATACCAACAACAACAGAAAATTTAAAAGCAGCAGCAGCTGGAGAAAACTTTGAATGGACAGATATGTATGATAGAATGGCAAAAGAAGCTAAAGAAGAAGGATTTGATAAAATTGCTTATCTATTTGAAGCTGTTGGAAAAATAGAAAAAGAACATGAAGAAAGATATAAAAAATTATTGGAAAATGTTGAAGATGGATTAGTATTTAGCAAAGATGGAGATAAAATTTGGAAATGTAGAAATTGTGGACATATCTGTATTGGTAAAGAAGCACCTGGTATTTGCCCTGTTTGCAACCATCCACAAGCTTTCTTTGAAATAAAAGCTGAGAATTATTAAAATTAGTAAAAAAGATTCTATTTTTAAAATAGAATCTTTTTTTTATACAATTAAAAGGATTTTATTATTTTAAAGTTACTTACATCCGAAGGTAGTTTTCAAAAAATATTCCATATATAATTGAAAAAACACCAATTAGTAAGCCAGTCCTATAAACTATAATGCTAGCTTCAAAAAGATATCTTGAAATATAATATGTATTATATACCCAAAGTAATATAAGACCAATAGAAGAGATGATAAAAGAAAATAATAAATTAATATTAACTAATTGTTTTACTTTTTTGCTTTTTATAGAAATATTTAAGTTACTCATAAGCTTCTCCTTTAAGAATCTATTAAATTAATATTAGCACTTTAAAATAGGAAAAACAAATGAAAATATTGGAAAATTTTTATTATATAAAAAAAAATAATCGTATGTAATACGATTATTTTCAGACTGTTGACAAACCCTAGATTTTTTTCTAGGGTTTTCTTAATTTTTCACTTTTATTAAAAAAAATATAAAAT
>CANROH010000020.1 GCA_947632185.1 uncultured Clostridia bacterium | reverse complement strand
CTAAAAGAATTTTTAGTAACTAATGTTCTGCCGTCGATTCCCATTCCACCGATACTTTCAGTAACCCAAACTGGATCACCACTAAATAGTTCATCATATTCTGGTGTTCTTAAAAATCTAACCATTCTTAATTTCATAACGAAATGATCCATTATTTCTTGTGCTTCTTGCTCTGTTAAAATACCATTTTTAATGTCTCTTTCAAAATATATATCTAAGAATGTTGATGTTCTTCCAATACTCATTGCTGCACCGTTTTGCTCTTTAATAGCACCTAAATATCCAAAATAGGTCCATTGAACAGCTTCTTTTGCATTAGATGCAGGCTTAGAAATATCAAAACCATATTTTTCGGCCATGATTTTTAATTCTTGAAGTGCTGAAATTTGATCTTGATGTTCTTCTCTTTCTCTGATAATGTCTTCTGTTATATTGGCAACTGCAAGACTATCAAAATCTTTTTTCTTTTCTTCAATTAAAAAATCTATACCATAAAGTGCAACTCTTCTATAATCACCAATTATTCTTCCACGGCCATAACCATCTGGAAGACCTGTAATTAAATGTGAACTTCTAGCTGCTCTTATTTCAGGAGTATATACCATAAATACACCATCATTATGTGTCCTTCTATAATTATGATATATGTCATCTAGTTTATCTGAAATTTTTCTTCCATATGCAGTACAAGATTTTTCTACTATCCTAATACCACCATTTGGCATAATTGCTCTTTTTAAAGGCTTTTCTGTTTGAAGACCAACTATTTGCTCTAATTTTTTATCTATATATCCGGCATCATGACTTGTAATAGTTGAAGCTATATTATCAGAAATGTCCAAAACGCCACCTGCTTTTTTTTCTTTTTCATATAATTCTAAAACTTCATTCCAAAGTTTTTTTGTCCTTTCAGTAGGATCAGATAGGAAAGAGGAATCACCTTCATAAGGTTTGTAATTTTTTTGAATAAAATCTCTTACATTTATTTCTTCTTCCCATGAACCTGATTGGAAATCTTTCCATTGTTCAAATTTCATAAAATCCTCCTTTTAGTGAAAAATACTAATATATTATTACTTCAAATAGAAATTCTAACATAATCATATTTAATTTTCAATATTGGTAATTTAACTTTTTATAAATAACCATTGGTATATTAGTAATGTAATAAAAAATAAAAATTTTTCTTAAATTTAATATTTTCAAATTAATAATATTATTAACAATATTAGTTATATTAAGTCTAGAAAATTTTTGAATTTATAATTCTAATGCTTAAATAAATTTTATTTAACATAATAATTAATTGACAGTAATTTTTTTTAAATATATAATAAAAAAAACGAATTAAAGAGGTGGTAAAAATGAAAATAATATTAGCATCACAATCACCAAGAAGAGCAGCTCTATTAGCTTTAGCAAATATAGAATTTGAAGTATTGCCAAGTAGATATGAAAAAAAAATCAATGATGGTTACGATATAGAAGAACAATCAAAACAAGTAGCATATGAAAAAGCATTAGATGTTTTTAATAATACTCAGGGGGATAGAACTATAATTGGAGCTGATACTATAGTAGTAAAAGATAATAAAGTATATGGAAAACCAAAAGATAGAAGTGAAGCAATAAAAATGTTAAAAAATTTGCAGGGCGATGTTCACACAATATATACAAGTTTAGCAATTTTAATAGAAGAAAAAGAAAAATACAAAGAATTTAAAGAAATTGTAAAAACAAATGTTATTGTTCACCAAATGACAGATGAAGAGATAATTGAGTATGTTGATACTGAAAATCCTTATGATAAAGCTGGAGCATATGCAATTCAAAGCACTTTTGCTAAATTTATAGAAGAGATAGAAGGAAATTATATGAGTGTTATTGGACTTCCTATCGATAAAGTTTATAGAATTTTAAAAGATAATGAAATAATATAAATAAAATACTGTATATTTTATATACAGTATTTTTTATATAGCTATTTAGTTCATTTTAGAGAACACATTGAATTGTAAACAATGCTTTACTGTATCCCAATCTTCATCAGGAATAGTTGAAACATATATATATCTTGATTTTACTTGTATCATTTCTAAAATATCAATATTTGCAAATCTACTATTTTTTTCAAAAACTGAATCATTATTATATAATGCAACATAATTTTTACCAGTTTCTTTGCAAACAAATGAAAAAATTAATTCCATGTTTAATTCATTGCCATCTCTATCTAATACTTGTATTTTATTCATAATAATTAATTTATAATCTCCTTTTTAAAATTTAATTTAAAGGTTGTAAAGTTTGAAAAAATGGATTAGATAATATATCATCATCTGAAATAGGTTTTGAGTTTTCTTCATCATAATTTGTATTATCTGTGTTAGACAAAGATGAATTTGTTGATGGTTTTTCTTGGATTCCCAATATTTGTTTCATTTTTCCTATTGTTAAGATATCAGCTTTATATAGAACAATAGAACTTTTATGAGGAAGATAATTAAAATTTTTAACTTGCATAATTGTATTAGAATTTTGATAAGTTTCTGAAAGCTTAGATGTCAAAATTTGCGTATTGTAAAAAGCATTTAATGATTCTAAATCTTGCTTTAATAAAACTAAAGCACCTTTACAAGGGAAAACTACTTTCAACGTTATTTCACCATCCTTTATATATTTTATTTTATACTAACAATAATATAAAAAATTTTCAATATATTTTTATTATTTTTTGTAGAATGAAAAAAATATATATGTTATAATAATAAAAGTTGAAAGGGGGAAAAATGAAATTAAATATTGTTTTAGTTGAGCCTGAAATTCCTCAAAATACTGGGAATATAGCAAGAACGTGTGCAGCAATTGGAGCTAAACTACATTTAGTATATCCATTAGGATTTTCTATTTCTGAAAAAGAAGTTAAGCGTGCAGGTCTTGATTATTGGGATAAGCTCGAAATAGAAGAACATGCAAATTTTAGTAAATTTTTAGAAAAATATAGTCCAGAAGAAAACAATATGTTTTTCGTTACAACTAAAGGGAAAAAAGTATATTCTGATGTTGATTATTCAAACATGGAAGAAATTTTTATATTATTCGGTAAAGAAACAAAAGGCTTACCAGAAGATATTTTAAAAAAATACATAGATAAAACAATAAGAATACCTATGAGAAATATGATTCGTTCTTTAAATTTATCTAATTCTGTTGCAATAGTGGCTTATGAAATTTTTAAACAATGTGATTTTTATAATTTAGAAGAAATAAGTTCATACTTTGAATAAGATTTTGTAAAATAATTGGAGGAAAATATGAAAAAAATAATTTCAATAACATTATTAGTTATATTATTAGGAGCAATGGTATTTATATTATCTGGTTGTACTTTAAAACTTGAAACAACTGATAATAGTGTATCAGCATCTGTTGATGGAGATACTACTGAAAAAGTAGATAATATAATTGATTGGATAAAAAATAGATTAAGTAGGTTATTTAACTCAGATTCTGATAATAAAGAAGAAACTGAGCAAATATAGAAAGGGAGATTATGCGAAAATTGTATATTTTAGGAATTTTAATAATATTGATAGTTTTATTATTTGTACTTACTGCATGTAGTGATAATAAAACAAATTCATCAAATTTTACGTCATCAGAAAATAATAAAAAATCAAATACTTCTAATCAAGATGAAACACAAAACGAAACACAAATTGATATAGACTATGCTTCTGCAGCTGAAAAACAAATGTCTATGCCAAATGAAGGTGAAACAATTGCAATATTGCATGTAAAAAATTTTGGAGATATTAAAGTAAAATTTTTTCCAGATATAGCGCCAAAAGCAGTTGAAAACTTTACAACTCATGCAAAAGAAGGATATTATGATGGTTTGAAATTTCATAGAGTAATGGAAGATTTTATGATCCAAGGCGGTGATCCAAAAGGAGATGGTACAGGAGGAGAAAGTATATGGGGTAAAGGTTTTGGAACAGAATTAGATTATAGTTTAGTTCCATATAGAGGTGCTTTATGCATGGCTATGTCATCTTTGCCTAATAGTATAGGTAGCCAATTTTTTATCGTTCAAGCAAATTATGATCAGAACATGAGTAAATATTTAAAAACAAATGGATATCCACAAAGTTTACTTGATCAATATAAAAATTATGGAGGCTATTTAAGTCTTTATATGGGATATACTGTATTTGGCCAAGTTTATGAAGGAATTGAAGTCGTAGATGAAATAGTAAAAGTTGAAAAAAAGATGTCATCAAGCGGAGAATTAAGTGTACCAATAGATGATGTTATAATAGAAAAGGTAGAAGTCGCAACATATAATTCAAAATAATAAATAATTTAAAAGTACTAACAAATTGTTAGTACTTTTACTTTTGAATAATTGACATAATATTACTTTAATTATATACTATTATGAATTAAATAAACAAAGATATATAGCAAAGTGAAGAGGAGAGAATATGTTTGATAAATTTGAAATTAGTGAAAATATAAAAAAAATAGCAGAAGAAGTTGAAGAGGAACTAAAACCAATTTTTAATGAATATAATAAAAATTGCTTAAATGCAAGTATGAAAGTTTTAAAAGCGTTTCAAGACAATAAAGTCTCTACTACTGATTTTAATGAAGTTACTGGATATGGATATTATGATGGGGGGAGAGAAAAATTAGAAAGAGTTTATTCTGAAATATTTAATGCAGAGGATGCTTTAGTTAGACCACAAATAATGTCTGGAACTCATGCAATTGCTATAGCATTATTTGGAATATTAAAATATGGTGATACAATGATTAGCATTTCAGGAGAGCCATATGATACTTTGAAGAGTGTTATAGGCATTACCGGAGACAGTCAAAACTCTTTAATTAAACATGGAATAAAGTATGAACAAATAGAACTTATTGATAATGATTTCGATTATAAGAAAATTGAAGAAAGAGTAAAACAAGGAAATATTAAATTAATTGAAATACAGCGTTCAAGAGGATATTCTCAAAGAAAAAGTTTAAATATTGATAAAATAGAAAAAGTTATTCATAAGATAAAAGAAATAGATAAGAATATAATTGTAATGGTAGATAATTGCTATGGAGAATTTGTGGAAGATAGAGAACCTATTGAAGTAGGAGCAGATTTATTTGCTAGCTCATTAATGAAAAATTTGGGAGCGGGAATTGCTACTAGTGGAGGTTATGTTGTAGGTAGAAAAGATTTAATTCATCTTGTTGCAGAAAGACTAACAGCCCCATGTGTTGGAAAGGATTTAGGAGCAAATTTTAATCAATTACTCTCATATTATAAAGGCGTTTTTATGGCACCTTCTATTGTAGAATCTGTATTAAAAACGATGACGTTTGCAAGTAGAATGCTAGAAAAATTTGGGTTTGAAGGAGTAAGTCCAAGATATAATGAAAAAAGAACAGATATAATTCAAACAGTTGAATTAAAATCAGAAGAAAAACTTATAAAATTTTGTCAAGGTGTTCAAAAAGGATCTCCAATTGAATCTTATGTTATTCCAGTACCAGATGATATGCCAGGATATCAATATAAAGAAATTATGGCAGGTGGAACATTTACTCCTGGAGCAACGATAGAATTAAGCTGTGATGGGCCAATATGTGAGCCATATACAGCATATATGCAAGGTGGATTGACCTATGAATATGGAAAAATAGGAGTAATGGTAGCAATACAAAATATGTTAAATAATTAAATATAAATATTAAAAACATGTTTTAGCAAATGATAAATTACGTTTGACAAAAATTAATATTAAGATTAAAATTATTTTGTACAAATTTAATAAAAATTATATAAAAAAATATGATAAATTTAGTAATTTAGGTTGATATTTTCTTTAATATATTGTATTATATTATATGTATAATATTGGGGAAATAGCCTAAAGGAGGTTTTTTATAAAGTATGTTAAAAAAGGTATTAATTGTTGTAACAATATTTATAATATTTGTTGGAATAATATCAATGTTTTCAAACGTTTTGGCTGTTACTGGAAATGAAGTGTTAAATTCATCACAGGCAACAGAATTAGTAGAAATAAAAGAATCCAGCAGAAATAGATTAGCAGAGTATGTTGAAAAATATGGCTCTACTCCTTACGGAGTAGCGGCATACGTGCTAAATATATTAAGAATTTATAGTATACCATTTTGTTTTATTGGTATTGCTGTTGGTTCAATTTTTCAATACGTACTAGGAATAAGAAAATTAGATGTTAGAGATAGAGGTTTTAAATTAATTATTACTTTTGTAACAATATTATTAATATGCCAAGTGTTACCATTAGTTTTTGCTATTGTAGTAAACGGTTGGAGGGGTTAAACAAATGAAGGTTTTATTTGCGGTTAATGATGAAAGCGTTTCTGAATCTATAGTAAAAAAATATCAAAAAGAATATAAGGAAATACTTTCATATAAAAATGTATATTATTTTAACGCAATATTAAAAGAAATACAAAAAGATAAAAGCTATGACAGAATAGTTATAAGTGAAGATTTGGAATCATTTTCAAATAATAATTATGATGCAATAGATAAATTTATTTTTGAAAAACTTGATGATATTAGTGATGAAGCACAAGATATTGATGGAAATGAGACTTCAATTATTTTTATTTGTACAGATAGACGTGTTAAGGGAACATCATTTTTAGTTAAGCTTTTTGGAATAGGAATATATAATGCTTTATTGGGAAATGACAGAAGTAAAGAACAAGTTTGTAAATTGATAAATAAACCTAGAGTAAAAAAAGAAGCAAAGTTATATTACAAAATTGATTCAGAAGATGTAAATTATAGCAATAAAGCTGAAGAAGAAGTTAGCGAAGTAGAAATTCAAAATATATTAATTCATTTTAAAAAGCTTGGAAAGAATACCGATAAATTTGCAGAAAGTTTTAATAATATTGCTTCACAGTATACAGATGAACAATTAAAGATAATAATAAATTGTTTGCCAAATAATGTGAAATCAGTATTGGAGGCAGATTGCAAGAAATATAGAGAGATAGCCAATATTAATGGCATGGAAGAAAAAATAAATAAAGACAATTTAAAAAATAGCAAAAATCAGACGAATACGGGAATAAAAATAGGAATTATAGGAAATAAAACAAACCAAAATAAAATGTCCGGTCCTATAGTTGTTCCTTCATCAGTAAGAACGTCAAAAAATAAAGGTCCACAGTCTATAAGACCAATTGGAAAAAGTATAGAAATTCCAAAAACAGAAAAAAATGAAAATATTCAAACTAAAAAAATAGTAAGAAATGGAGCAAAACCTCAAACAAATTTAAATGTAAATAATGAAAAAGATACTATTGAAAAAGTAAAAAAAGTAGAAAATGAAGAGGTTAGTAATATGAATTCTAAGGAAAAAATGCCTGAAAAAGGTGAAAAAATTATTAGAAAAGATGGTAAGATTTTAAAGAAAAAAGTAAAACCACAAGAAGATGCTGTTAAACCAAATACTGTTAAGGTACCAAAAAAACGTGTTTTAGAATCAAATGATAATACTAATGAGATGAAAAAACCAAAAGTAGAGACAAAAAAAATTCATAAAAAAGTGCCACCATTAAAAAAGAATCAAAAAGATATCGTCCAAGATGAAGATGACTTAGAAGATGATGTAATATTACCAGGTATGGAAGATGATTTGGAAAGTAATGAAATTTCTTCAGATATAGATAATGGATATGAAGAAACAGAGGAAATACCATTACCAGATGATGAAGAAAATGAAGAAGATACATTGTTACCAGGACTTGAAGATGAGGATTCAGAAGAAGATGAAGATGATACCTTATTACCAGGGCTTGATGATGAGGACTCAGAAGAAGACGAAGAAGATTCCTTATTGCCAGGGCTTGATGAAGATGAGGATTCAGAAGAAGATGAAGATGATACCTTATTACCAGGACTTGATGATGAGGACTCAGGAGAAATACCATCATCAAATGATAATAATGATGATGATGATGAATATGAAATAGTGGATGAAGACGAAGAATCTAATGATGACGAAGAATTAGAAGAAGATAGTGACGATGAAGAATATGAAGTAGTAGATGATGACGAAACAGATGGCGAAGATGATGAATATGAGATAGTAGATGATGATGAAGAATCTAATGATGAAGAAACATTAGAAGAAGATAGTGACGATGAAGAATATGAAGTAGTAGATGATGACGAAACAGATGGCGAAGATGATGAATATGAGATAGTAGATGATGATGAAGAATCTAATGATGAAGAAGCATTAGAAGAAGATAGTGACGATGAATATGAAGTAGTAGATGATGATGAAAACACACAAACAGATGATTCAGATGAAGAAATAGTTTTAGAGGATGATGATTTTGATGATATACAATCAAATATGGATGATACTTTAGAAGATGATGACTATTCAGATGAAGTTCCTTTGCCAGATATAGATGAATTAGACGATTTTCAGGAAGACGGCAATACAGAAGATTCTTTTACAGGAGCAGATGATGAGGAGGAAGATTCATTATTGACAGATTCAGAAAATGATGATGAAGATGATTATGAGAATGATGATGAAAATGATGAATTAAAATCTAATGAATCAGTTGAAAATGATGATGAGCAAAATACAGAATTAGAAAGTATAAAGCCTAAAGTTGATTATTCTATGTCAAGTTTAAATAGTTTAATAACAAAAGACAAAAAAATAGTAACTTTTTTGGGAACTACAAAAAATGGAACGTCATTTTTAATAAATAATTTGGCAGCTTTATTTTCTTCTATAGGAATCAATACAGCTATATTAGATATGACAAAAAATAAAAATTCTTATTATATTTATACAAATAATGAAGAAGAATTAAGAAATATTGCTTATAATTCAATATATAAATTACAAAATGGCGGAATAGCAGAAGGAATAAAGGTAAATAATAATTTAAGTGTTTATACAGCACTTCCAAATGATGGAAAAGATTATTCTAATGCAGAACCAATTTTATCAACTTTAGTTCAAAATCATTCTTTAATATTAATTGATTGTGATTTTGATACAGATCCATCATATTTTGCAAGTTGTCAAGAAATATATTTAGTACAATCTATGGACATCTTGACAATACAACCTTTAACAGCTTTTTTAAGGAACTTAAAATCTCAAGGTGTATTAGAACCTGAAAAAGTTAGAGTTGTAATTAATAAAGAATTAAAAGTTAGAAGTCTAACAACAAAAGCTATTATTGCTGGAATGTCTTTTTATAACGATCCATCAATGTCATTTATGACGGAGTTATTTAATAAAGATATGGTAAAAGCATGCAGTATACCTTTTGAAGAAAATGCATATTCAAGATATTTAGATGCAATGGTTAATTGTAATGTATCTATAAATGATTATTCAAAGCAATTTATGAGTAAATTAAGAAATTTAGCTGATATGGTATATCCATTAGTAAGTAAATCAACATATGGAAAAAATTCTACACAAATTAATTATGGAAAAACTAATTTTTCAAGTAATATCAATAATACATTAAACCAAATGAAGAAAAAATATTAAAGACAATATAAAATAATAGAGGTGAAAATTTTGGTAATTATAGTAATAATTGTATTGTTAATTGCAATTGCTGTTCTTGTTCTGTACAATATCAATATTCAAAAAAAGATAGAATCGTATAATAATATTAATCAACAAATAAATAATTTATCTGTACTTCAGGAGTTTTTAAAAGTTGCTGGAGAAGAAGAATCAGTAGATGCCAAATTGAATAAAATAAATGAAATTATAATAGAAGAGTATGATATAAAATATTCAACTATAGTTGTTTTTGATGGAGCAGAGTATGTAATAAAAGCAACAAATGTTGATAAAATACATCATGAGACATTAACTAATTTGCATAATGAAGAAATTTTCCAAGACTGTGTTAATAATGCAACCCCTAAATATATAACTATAGATAATGAAGATGAAAAATTACCATATCAAAAAGTTGAAATGGGAAGAGCAAAATCAGCAATGTTTTTTCCACTTTATATAGATAATATATATATAGGATATTGGATATTAGAGAGTGGAAGAATGCATGCATTTGATAAGACAGATACTACAATAATAGAAGTAATAAAAGATAACATAATTTCAGTCCTATCTACTGTGGCATATCAAGATGCTATGGAAAATATTGTTAGAGTAGATAAATTTACAGGATTGTATTCAGCAGAATATTTATATAGTAAAGGTAAGAAAACATTTGATAAATATCCAACATCTGCAGTTTGTATGTTTAAAATAATAAATTTGGAAGATATAAATGAAAAAGATAGCAGACAAATGGGAAATGACATAGTAACAGAAGTAAGTAATATTGTAAAAGCAAAAATAGCTTCTCAGTATGTATTTGTAAGATATATGGGACCTAAATTTGTTATAGTTTTTTCTGGAGTTGAAGAAGAAAGTGTCGATGAATTTTTAAAGGATTTAAAAAATGAAATAGAAGAACTTGAAATTGTTGAAGAAGCAGAAGATGTAAAAGTAGTAAGGATTATAAATGGTAAAAAGGTTAGAGTAAAAGAACGAAAAGAAGAAAAGAAAGCATCTCCAAAAATAAATTTTGTAGTATCAACATATTACAAAGGTACAGGAATTGAGCAATTAAATCTCAAATTAGAAGAATATTTGGATTCAACAGATCCAAATGAAAGTAAAATAAATTATATTTAGGAGGGATGAAAGAATATGGCTATAGATAAAACGATGAGCTTTAAAGTAGATAAAGACAAAAGTATGAGAGCAAAAGAAATTCTAAAAGAAGTGTACCAAGCTTTAGTAGAAAAAGGATATAATCCTATAAACCAAATAGTTGGATACATTTTATCTGGTGATCCTACTTATATAACTAGCCATAATGATGCTAGAAACTTAATAAGATTAATCGAAAGAGATGAACTCCTAGAAAAAATGGTTAAATATTATATAGGATTGGAAGACTAATTAATGAGAATATTAGGAATCGATTATGGTGATGCAAGAGTTGGAATTGCTATTACAGATGCATTAGGAGTTACAGCTCAAGGATTAGAAACAATATCATATAATGGAAATGATAAAATATTGCTAAAAAAATTAGATGAAATTTTAGAAAAATATCCTGAAGTTGATACAATTGTTGTTGGTATGCCACTTAATATGAATGGTACAAAAAGTATTAGAGCTGAAATCACAGAACAATTTGTTCATAAATTAAAATGTAAATATAATAAACTAAAAATTACTACTATAGATGAAAGACTTACAACTGTTGAAGCACATAAAACGATGAATTTTCTGGATATAAATAAAACAAAGAAAAGAGGAATTGTTGATACAATATCAGCAGTATACATATTAGAAACCTACATGAATAGAAATAAATAGTCTTTAAAATACACTAAAATATTTTTTGCAAATAAATAAAAAACTATTGCAAAAAAATATTCTTTAGTGTATTATATGATTAATCTTGTATGAAGAATACAAAGGAAGGAGTTATAAAATGGACGAGGAAAATGATCTAATAGATGATGATATGAGTAATATCATAGTTCTAAATGATGAAAATGGTAATGAAGTACAATTTGAATTTTTAGATTTAATAGAGTATGAATCAGAACAATATGTAGTGTTACTACCAGTATTAGAAGATGATGATGAAGATGATGGAGAAGTGGTAATACTTAAAGTTGACGACTCTTCTGATGAAGATAGTGATGAAGAATCATATGTTAGTGTTGACAATGAAGAAACGTTAACAGCAGTATTTGAAATATTTAAAGAAAAATTTAAAGATGAATTTAATTTTACAGATGATGATGAAGAAGATGATAATGAATAATAAAAAAAGTATATATTGAAATTTTTCAATATATACTTTTTTTTATCTAATCAAAATTGTCATATTTTAAATAATTCTAATTTAAATAAATTAGTTGTCCAGTTGAAATTAATATAGATTTATGTTAGAATAAAAAAATATTAGGAGGTACACATATGATAAGTTTATTTAGTTATTTACTTACATTTTTTGCTATACTTTTTTGGTTTTTTAGAGTTTTAGTAACAATTTTATATCAATTAGATGTAGATTTTTTTGCTACACCATTAAATACAAACATTGAAATAGCAGTATTATTTGCTACCTTACCATGTATAATATTAGTTATAAAAAGAAATATTGTTGGTGCAGCAGCATATTTAGCAATATATGGTGTATATTTTGGAAATGCACTATATGAAATTATAGTATCTTCACAAACAACTGGTTTAACGATTCCTAATACAGCTAATATGATATTTATGGTAATTGGCGTTGTAATACCATTTTTAACTTTTTTGGATATTTTATTTAATAGAAATAGATCCCTTGGTAAAGGAAATAAAAAAGAAGATTGGTTTTATGCAAACGAAGAATATGATAGAAAATTTGATGAAAGATCGGATAGAAATCAATATAAATTTTAATTTATAAAATAAAACATTAATAAGAATTAAAGTAAAGGAAATCAAATAAAATGATGGCAGTACTAAAAAAATTAACATATAAGAAAGAGGATATAATTAATAATTTAAAAAGTAATTTCCTATTTTTTATTTCTGCAGTTGCATTAGTAATTTTAAACATACAAAATAAAGCACTAATTATTTGTCAGGCAATTTCTGTTATACTAATATTTTTAACACTTACACAGATTAAAAATGTTTTTGGCAAAACTAAATGTGCAAATAAGATATTAAAAATTCTAGCTATGATATCCACCATTGGAATTGCTTATTATATGAGAGCAGAATTTTTTAATAATATTTTAAAATTTGATATGATTACTAGTTATTTAGATAGTCATTTAATAGAAAGAGGAGTTTTTGCTGCTAGAATAGGTTATATTTTAATGCTTATTTCAATGTTTAGTATATATACTCTTGTAGTTTTAATTTTTGATTATTTATCAAAAATTTACAAAGACGTTTTTAGTGATATATCTAAATTAGAAAAAAAGTGTTATGTTATAATTGCTATTTTTATTATATTAGTAGTTACAATTATATATAATAATACAAATGCGTTCTATGGAAATATATATGTAGCAGATGTTATATTTACATGTGATATAGGTCTTATAGTTAATGGAAATGCTTATATGAATATATATCATAATGAAAATGATATACGCCAGCCGTTATTTGCTTTTTTGGCAATGCCGTTTATTGGAATTTCATATGCATTATCACTAGCTATTCCTTTTAATAATGTTATACAGCCAATATTATTTGATGTTGTACAAGTTTTAATATTGTTATTTTCTAATTTTATTCTTGCTAAATTATTAAAAATTGATTCAAAAGCAAGAATATTATTTCTAATTTTAACTATGTGCACATATATGAATTTATTGTATGTCTTTTCAATGGAACAATATGTAATTGCTTATTTTTGGCTAATTACATGTATTTATACTATTTGTAATAATAAGCAAGAAAAATTAATTGTATGTGCAGCAGGAGGATCCTTAGTTACAAGTTTATTTTTATCAATATGGATTCCAAAAAATTTTTCTATAAAAAAAATAAAGAAATATATTTTGGAATTAATTACAATAGGAGTTATTTTTTTATATTTGATATTAATTTTTGGAAGATTAGATATTTTTATTCCAAAGACATTAAAAAACAAAACTAAAGATTTTGCAACTTGCATGATTTCTAGTGAATTAACATTTGAAAATAAATTACAGCAATATTCTGAATATATTAAAAATTGCTTTCTAAAACCAAGTGTAGAAATAAGAGGAAGTTATTTTTGCCCATTTTCTATACAATTAAAAAAAATTGATACATTTAATTTTATAGGTATTTTAATATTAATTTTATCAATATTAGGATTTATTGTAAGTAGAAAAGAAAAACTATCAAAAATAGCATTATCTTGGATAATTTTTTCAGCTGTTATTCTCGGAATATTAGGTTGGGGAGCAGTTGAAAATGGAATGATATTATATTCTCTATACTTTGGATGGGCATTTTTAATACTTATATACCAATTAATAAATGAAATTTGTAAAAAAATTAAATTTAAGTATGCAATACATATAGTTACAATAGTTTTAATACTAATTTTTGCAACATCTAATTTACTAGCTTTAAAAGAATTATTTGGATTTGCTATTACAAATTACCCTGTAGTGTGGATATAAAAATTTATTAAAATAATAAGAAGATAGGAGTAATTAATGGAATTTATAAAAACTGTCTGGAAAAATAGAAAAATAGTATGGAACTTGGGAAAGAGTGATTTTAAAAATAGGTTTGCAAGCACTAGTTTAGGAAGCATTTGGGGCTTTTTACAACCGTTTGTATTTATGATTACTTATGTAATTGTTTTTCAATTTATATTAAAAACACCAACTCCAGGAAACTATCCTTATGCTGTATGGTTTATACCGGGAATTGCTATATGGCTTTCTTTAAATGATAGTATTATGAGTGCAAGTATTTCAATAAGAGCATATAGCTATTTGGTAAAAAAAGTAGTTTTCCCAATAGACACAATACCAATAATATCAGTAATATCTTGTAGTTTTGTTTCAATATTTTTAGTTGTTATATCAGTTATAGTATGTGGTGTATATGGATTTCTACCTAATATATTAATGTTAATTTATATATTATTTGCAGCATACTGCTTTTTAATAGCTTTTACAAGATTTACTTCAGCAGTTACTACTTTAGTACCAGACTTTGCAAATTTATTAGCAATAATGATGCAATTATTTTTCTGGTTTACACCAATAATATGGAATTTAACAATGCTTTCTGATCATCAAATAATTTTAAAACTTGTTAAATGTACACCTTTTACATATATAGTTACAGGAATGAGAGATGTTTTTATGGGTGGAGAGAGTATTATAACACAAGAGAATTTTATATATACAATAGCTTTCTGGGTAATAACAATTATAATATTTTTATGGGGAAATTATATTTTTAATAAAAATAAAAAGGATTTTGCAGATGTGCTTTAGAATAGGAGGATAACGAAATGGAAAAAGATGATGTTGCAATTAAAATTGAACATCTTTATAAAAACTATAAAATGTTTGCTAGAAAAAAAGATAGATTATTTGAAACTATTTTCCCAGTATATCAAAAACATGGAGAATTTAGTGCTATAAGAGATTTAAATATAGAAATAAAAAAAGGCGAAATATTAGGAATATTAGGAAAAAATGGCGCAGGAAAATCTACTTTATTAAAAATGATAACAGGAGTAGTTACACCTTCTTCAGGAACTATTAATATAAATGGAAAAGTAAGTTCATTACTTGAATTAGGAACAGCATTTAATATGGAATTAACTGGTGAAGAAAATATATATCAACATGGACAAGTAATGGGACTTAGTAAAGAAGAAATTGATAAAAAGAAACCAGAAATAATAGAATTTGCAGACATTGGGGAACATTTAAATCAACCAGTAAAAACATATTCATCAGGTATGTTTGCACGTTTAGCATTTGCTTGTGCAATAAATGTTAACCCAGATATTTTAATTGTAGATGAAGTTTTATCAGTAGGAGATATGGCTTTTCAATTAAAATGTTTTAAAAAATTTGAACAATTTAAAGAAGAAGGGAAGACTATTTTATTTGTAACACATAATATTGCTGATATTATTAGAAATTGTAATAGAGTTATTATTCTTTCATCTGGAAATAAGATTTTTGATGGAGATGTGAAAACTGGTGTTGATAAATATAAAAAAATGATTGTAGGAATTGAAGATGATGATATAGATGAACAAAAAAATATTGTAGAACAAAAAAATAATATTAAACAAAGTAAAAAAGATGGAAAGTTATGGAAAGAAAGTTTTACACAAAATCCTGATATGTTAACATATGGAAATAAATATGCAGAAATAGTAGATTATGGAATATTTGATTGTGATGGAAATTGTCAAACAACGATTAACAATAAAGATGAGTATATAGTTAGAGTAAAAATTAAATTTAATAAAACTATAGATGAACCGATATTTGCATTTTCTATAAAAGATTTTAAAGGCTTGGAGTTAGGAGGAGTTAATACAAAATCATATAAAGTAATAACAGGTACATATAAAAAAGGAGATATAGCTATAGTAGAGTATAAACAAGTATTTCCTTTAGCACCTGAAAAATATACTCTTTCGTTTGGATGTACAAAATATAAAACAAATGGTGATTTAGAAGTATTTGATAGAAAATATGATGCATTTTTTGTAGAAATTATGTCATATAGAGATTGTTTAGGAGTTATTGATTTAAAGACACAAATAAATATAAATAGAACTTAAATTGCGGAGGAAATAATGAAAGTAAATTATGATTTTTATACTGGCAAAGACACCTATTGTGATGGAGATATTGAAAAAGATATTATAAAATATTTAGACAAATTTGGTGAAGAAAATTATAAAGAAATTTTTAAAGAAGATATAAGATGGCCAGTTTTCTATCATATATCACCAATTAGAAAAAATATATTAAATTGGTATCCATTTAAAGAAAATAGTGAAGTTTTAGAAATAGGTGCTGGAATGGGAGCAATTACTGGAGTTTTATGTGACAAAGCAAAGTTTGTTACATCAATTGAATTATCAAAACAACGTGCATTAGCAATACAAAAAAGATGTAAAAATAGAGATAATTTAGAACTAATTGTAGGAAACTTTAATGACATAAAATTAGATAAAAAATTTGATTATATTACATTAATTGGTGTTCTTGAATATGCTCCATTATACACTAATACAGAAAATCCTTTTTACGATTTTTTAATGCAGATAAAAAAGCTTTTAAAAAAAGATGGTAAATTATTAATTGCTATAGAAAATCAATTTGGAATGAAATATTTTACAGGAGCATTAGAAGATCATACTGGAAAACCTTATGATGGAATAATTGGCTATGAAAATAAAAATGGAATAAGAACTTTCGGAAAAAATCAACTAAAAGAATTATTAGATAGTGTAAATTTTAAATATACAAAGTTTTATTATCCTATGCCGGATTATAAATTACCTAATATTATATATTCAGATGAATATATGCCAAATGAAGAAAATATTAAAGAATATTTACCATATATTTCAGAAGAAACTATGCAAGTTGTTTATGATGAGAAATTAGCATATTTAGATATTATAAAAAATAATCAATTTGATTTTTTTGCAAATTCATATTTTATAGAGGCATCTTTACAAGATTTTGAAACACGATTAGATTTATCTAAACAAAATTTAGTAAAAGTAGATGAAAATATAGAAAAATTTTATAAAAATCATTATAAAATTTTTAGCTTGAAAGAACATGTTGAGCTAGAAAAAAAATTAATGGAAGAAAATAAGAAGTTAAAAGAACAAATAAATTCAATGTTAAATTCAAAATCTTGGAAAATAACTAAACCAATTAGAGATTTTAAAACTTGGATTAATAAAAATTAAAAGTAATTTTAATACAAAGATTAATTGTACCTAATAATTAAAATAAACTACAAACTATTGAAAGTTATTAAATTGGAAAAATATAAAATAGAGTAAACCAATATATGATAATAGCCATATTTATATATTTGGTGTATATAAAAGTGTAATTTTTTTACCATCAATTTTAATAAAATTTTCTTCTTTTAAAGCTTTCAATTCTCTAAACATAGCAGATCTATTTATTGAAAGATAGTCTGCTAAATGTTTAAAATTGCTAGGTAGGTAGACATTTCTGGAACGACTTTTTCTATATTCAATTTCAAAAAAAGCTAACAATTTATCTCTAATATTTTTCTTAGTAAGTATCTGAATTCTATTATTTGTATTCCTTAATTTAGAATTTAATATCTGTAATAAGTTGAAAATGAAAGTATTATAATAAGCGTGTTCTATATTTTTTATATTAATTAATTTATTATAATCTATAATTAAAACACTACAATCATCTAAAGCTTTTATTTGACATTCGATATCATCAATGTTAGAAATGTCTGTTCCAAAAACACTGTTTTCAAAAAGTTCTTCATTTAAAACTTCCTCACCAAGATAATTTGTATTAATTATTTCTGCATGACCTTCTAATAAAATACATATAATATTTTTATCTTTAAGTGTAGGAATCATTTCATCATTTTTATTAAATTTATAAATATGGCTTTCTAAACTATTAATTAACTTAGATTTCTGTAGGCTAGTTAGGCCTTCAAAAGGATCAATCATATCACACCTCGAATAAATTTTATCATACTTTTAAAAAAGTTGCAATTGCACCTTTTTATTTTTTGCAATTATTGTTAAAATTTTTTCAGATTGAAAAACTAAATCAAACAAAAAGGAGAGAAAATATGAAGATAGTCAAAAGAGATGGACATATTGTTGATTATGATCCTAATAAGATAGTAGTAGCAATAAGTAAAGCAAATTCCGAAGTAAAAGGAAATGAAAAAGCATCAGATGAACAAATACAGGAAATTATAAAATATATTGAAGACTTAAAAAAGAAAAGAATTTTAGTTGAAGATATACAAGACATAATAGAAGAAAAATTAATGGAGTTTGATAAATATCAATTAGCTAAAAAATACATTACATATCGTTATACAAGAGAATTAGTTAGAAAAGCTAATACAACAGATCAAACTATTAAAGAATTAATTGAAGGTGAAAACGAATATTGGAACAATGAAAATTCTAATAAAAATGCGCAAGTTGTTACAACGCAAAGAGATTATTTAGCAGGTATTACAAGTACTGATATTACAAGAAGATTTTTATTACCTGAAGAAATAGTAAAAGCTCATGATGAGGGTATTATACATTTTCATGATGCTGATTATTTTGCTCAAAATGCTTTACATAATTGTGAGTTAATTAATTTAGAAGATATGCTACAAAATGGTACAGTAATAAATGGTGTTATGATAGAAAAACCACATAGATTTATTACAGCAGCAACAATTGCTACACAAATTATTTTAGCAGTTACATCTTCAAGCTATGGTGGAGCAACAGTTTCACTTACTCACTTAGCTCCTTTTGTTAGAAGTAGTTATGAAAAATATTATAAAAAATATGAAAAAAGAAAATTAAGTAAAGAAGATTGTGAAAAATTTGCTTGGGAAGACACTAGAAAAGAAGTAGAAGATGGAGTACAAACATTTAATTATCAAGTAAATTCAATGACTAATACGAATGGACAAGCTCCTTTCTTGAGTGTATTTATGTATATGAATGAAACCCAGAAATATAAAAAAGAATTAGCAATGATAATTGAAGAATTTTTGAAACAAAGAATTTTAGGGTTTAAAAATAGAAAAGGTGTATATATTACACCAGCATTTCCAAAGCTTTTATATGTTTTAGAAGAAGATAATATAAAAAAAGATGGAGAGTATTATTATCTAACAAAACTTGCAGCAGAATGTACAGCAAAAAGAATGGTTCCAGATTATATTTCAGAAAAAGTTATGTTAGAATTAAAGAAAAATGAAAATGGAGAGGGAGATTGCTATCCTTGTATGGGATGCAGAAGTTTCTTAACTCCAGATAGAACAATGCATTTAGGAAATATTGCTCATGCTAAAAATTATGTTGAAGGTAAAGGAAAATACTATGGAAGATTTAATCAAGGTGTTGTAACAATTAATTTACCAGATGTTGCTCTTTCTTCAAAGAAAAATATAGATGAGTTCTGGAAAATATTTGATGAAAGACTAGAACTTTGCCATAAAGCGTTACAAATAAGACATAAGAGATTGAGTAATGTTACAAGTGATGTAGCACCTATATTATGGCAAGATGGAGCATTGGCAAGATTACAACCTGGAGAAAGTATTCATGAATTATTACATCATGGATATTCTACAATATCTTTAGGATATGCAGGTTTATATGAATGTGTAAAATATATGACAGGACATTCTCATACTGATAATGGAGAAGGAAAAGAATTAGGCTTAAAAATCATGCAAAAATTAAATGATGCATGTAAAAAGTGGAAACAAGAAGAAGATATCGATTATTCAGTATATGGTACGCCAATCGAATCAACAACATATAAATTTGCTAAATGTTTAAAAGAACGTTTTGGAACAGTTGAAGGAATAACAGATAGAAATTATATTACAAATTCATATCATGTACCAGTATTCGAAGAAATAGATGCATTTACAAAACTTAAATTAGAAAGCGAATTTCAAAAATTAAGTCCAGGTGGAGCAATTTCATATATAGAAACTCCAAATCTACAAAATAATATAGATGCAATAATAGGTGTAATTGAATTTATTTATGATAATATAATGTATGCAGAATTAAATACAAAATCAGATTATTGCCAGAAATGTGGATATACAGGAGAAATATTAATAGACGATAATTTAGAATGGTATTGCCCAAACTGTGGAAATAGAGATCATAACACATTAAATGTAGCAAGAAGAACATGTGGTTATATTGGTACAAATTTCTGGAATAAAGGAAGAACGCAAGAAATTAAAGAAAGAGTATTACATATAGATAATAAGGTGGCAGATGTTAAATGAAATATAATGTAATTAGAAAAATGGATATATCAAATGGACCAGGTGTTAGAGTTTCAATATTTATGCAAGGATGCGAATTTCATTGTAAAAAATGTTTTAATCCAGAAACTTGGAATTTTGAAGATGGCAAAAATCTTACACAAGAATCAATTGATGAAGTTATGAATTTATGTGGAAAAGACCATATAAAAGGATTATCAATATTAGGTGGTGAGCCAATGCATCCAAGAAATATAGAAGCCACTACAAAACTTGCGAAACAATTTAAAGAAAATTATCCTGAAAAAAATTTATGGATATGGACAGGTTATAACTTTGATAAAGATTTAAAAGATAAAGAAGTACTAAAATATGTAGATGTTATGATTGATGGGCGATATATTGATGAATTGCATGATCCAACTTTAAAATGGAGAGGATCTTCAAATCAAAGAGTTATTGATGTACAACAAAGTTTAAAAAATAATGAAGTTGTTTTATTAAAATAAAATATTAGAATTAAAAGTTTAGTGAGCAAGCAATTACTTAAAAATTGCTTGCTTTTATAATTTCCTAATGATTAACAATTAAAATTATTATTGAATAAACAAAATATAAAGAAAAATAGAGGATAATTAAAATACAATAAAAAGTTTTAATTTTTGAAGACAAAATTATATTCTAAATGATATAATAATATTTAAATGGAGGGTGCAAATGTTAATTAATAGTTGGTGCCTAGTAGAAAGCATTGCGCTGTCAATATCAGAATATAATAAAAAATTACCAAAAGAGAATAAAGATAAAATGATAGATAATAATTTGATTGAATATTCTGAAGATGCTTCAAGTGCAAATGTACCAGAAGAAGTATTATCTAAACTAGAAGAGTTAAAGGTTTCTTTAACGTTAAGAGATATTGAAGAAGAAAATATACAAGATATTACTGATGAGTTATCTCAAATGTTAAATGTTATGAAATTGAGATTATTTAGTTTTTCTCTACTAACAGAGCAAAATCAATATTTAAATTTAGATATGTCATTTTTAGAACATCTTAATGCTGATATTAGAAATATATTAATCAAACATGTTGACTTATCAAAAGAAAAGCCAAGCAGATTCAAGAGATTTGGAAATTTGGTTTATCTTGATTTGGAAAATTGCAATATTTCCGATCCAAGAATAATATCAGAGGTAGAACCAGAAGAATTTATTTCTTTAAACAAAAATGAAATTGCACCTGAATATTATAAAGATGCTTTAAAAATAATACAAAAATTAAATGGTAGAATTGATTTTTCAGATGAAGAATTAAGAAAAATATCACTAATATATTATATTAGACAAGTAGAATTAAGTGATTATCTTCGACTTAAAGAAATTATAGATTTTGATAGTATTCCAGATTTAACTATAAGAATGGAAAAAGAATCTTATCTTGACAATATAAACAAAGAACAAGTAGTTAATTTTTTAAATGGAAAGACTAATGTTACTTTAAAAGCTGTGTATTCAAATTTATCAAAATTAGATTCCGATGGAATATTAAAAGTGCCTATAAAAGTTATTATAAAAAATGCAAGTGAATTAAGTGTAGAAGAATTAAAAAAACATCAGTCTGTAGTTTCTGTAACAATATTAGATAACAAAATGCAAGGAATAGAACAGCAAGAACCATATTCAGTAGAAGAATATGAAAAGGTAAGAAGTAAGATAGATAAAATATTATCGCAAATTAAATTACCAGATGAAGCAGATCCTAATAAAGAGAAAAAAATTTTTGCACAAATATATAAAATATTAGGAAAGACAATAAATTATGATTATAATGCTATTTCAGAAGAAGAACAAAGTAACAAAAGATTAAAAACAACATGTAGAAATTTAATAGGTGGATTATTAGAAAATAAATGTGTGTGTTCAGGATATGCAGATATTTTAAAAAATGTTTTAGCTTGTGCGGGTATTTATTCAGAATATGTTGAAGGCATACAAACTACATTAAATATAAAGGATCCAGGTGGACATGCTTGGAATTTAGTTAATTTAGATGGTAAGAATTATTGGACTGATTTAACTTGGGATGCTAATAATATTAAAGCTAATAGATATCCTTTAAGATATTGTCTAAAATCAACTAAAGATTTTAAGCATGGTATTTTCGAAACGAGAGTTGAAGATGAATTTGAAGATCCTTGTTTAGAAAGTATATCTGATGAAGAGCAGTATAATTTGTTTACTGGAGAAAAATTACATAAGACATTTGAGGAAAATAAAAACATAGGATATTTAAGTAGTTGTATAATGGACATTGCTGATAGCGGATTAACATCGGTAAAAATTACTAAAGGGAGTGATTTGTTATCTGTGCAAAGTATAGAAGAAAAGAGGGAAGAAGTAGATGGAAGAGGTTAGAACGATTGATTCAAAAAGTTGTAAAGAGATATATGTAATATTGAATAAGTTAGGATTATTCTATAAATTACCCATCGAACTAAAGGAATATATTGAAAAAAATCAAGATTTATCATATGAATATGATTTTAATATAGATTTACCATTAATATATCAAATAGATAATGAAAACACGAAAGCCTATATATCATATTTGTATTTAAAGTACATAAATGATAATGAAGATGAAAAAAATATTTTATTAAGAAAATATGAGAAAAATGAAAAAGTATATCAAGAAAAATTAATGGAAAAATATAATCCAACTAATATATTTAATAATAAAAGAGTTGAAACTATTGAAAACACATCAAATACTGATGCAATAATAAATTACAAAAAGTCTATAATAGATAAAATTATAAATAAAATAAGAAGTATATTTTCAAAAAAATAAAACATATAAAGGTGCAAATTTGACAAAAATAGAATAATATGTTAAAATAAAACACATAATTTAAGAGTTTATCTAGGATTATTAAATCTGAGCGATAAAGGACAATTAAAATAGATTGATTGTTTACACGAAAGTGAGA
>CANROH010000019.1 GCA_947632185.1 uncultured Clostridia bacterium | reverse complement strand
CTAATGATATAGCAGGAGATGGAACTACTACAGCTACAGTTTTAGCACAAGTTATGTTAAAAGAAGGAGTTAAAAATGTTGCTGCAGGTGGAGATGTTTTATCAATAAAAAGAGGAATGGATAAGGCTACAGATGTTGCAGTTGAAGCTTTAAAAAATATAAGCTCACCAATTAGTGGAAAAGAAGATATTGCAAGAGTTGCTAGTATTTCTGCTAATAATGAAGAAATAGGAAATTTAATAGCAGATGCTATGGAAAAAGTATCTAAAGATGGAGTAATAACAATAGAAGAATCAAAAACATCTTCTACAGAAGTAAATGTTGTAGAAGGAATGCAATTTGATAAAGGATATGTATCTCCATATATGGTAACAGATACAGATAAAATGGAAGCAATTATGGATAATCCATATATACTTATAACAGATAAAAAAATAGCTAATATACAAGAAATTCTACCATTACTAGAAGAATTAAGTACACAAGGTGGAAAACTTGTTATAATTGCTGATGATTTTGAAAATGAAGCTTTATCAACATTAATTTTAAATAAATTAAGAGGAATTTTAAATGTGGTAGGAGTTAAAGCTCCTGGATTTGGAGATAAGAGAAAAGAAATGTTGCAAGACATGGCAATTTTAACAGGCGGAGAAGTAATTACTCAAGAGTTAGGATTAGATTTAAAAGAAACAAAACTTGCACAACTTGGTAGAGCAAGACAAGTAAAATGCACTAAGGAAAATACAATAATAGTTGATGGAATGGGAGATAAATCAGCTATACAATCTAGAATTAAACAAATAAGAAATAATATAAACGAAACATTATCTAGTTATGATAAAGAGTCTCTTCAAGAAAGACTTGCAAAACTTGCAGGAGGTGTTGCAGTAATTCAAGTTGGTGCTGCTACAGAAGTAGAAATGAAAGAGAAAAAATTAAGAATAGAAGATGCATTATCTGCTACAAAAGCAGCTGTTGAAGAAGGAATTCTACCTGGTGGTGGAACAGCATATGTTAATATAATTCCTGAAATAGAAAAAATATTACCTAATGTTTCTGAAGACGAAAAAATAGGTGCAAAAATTATACTAAAAGCTTTGGAAGAACCAGTAAAACAAATTGCTGCAAATGCAGGATTAGAAGGCGCAGTAATATTAGATAAAGTAAAAAATAGTAAACCTGGTATTGGTTTTGATGCTGCAAAAGAAGAATATGTTGATATGAAAAAAGCTGGAATAGTTGATCCTACAAAAGTTGCGCGTTCAGCTTTACAAAATGCAGAAAGCGTTGCATCAATGATTCTTACAACAGAAAGTATTGTAACAGAAAAGAAAGAAAAAAATTGTAATTGTGCAAATAATCAATCAGTTCCAGATATGGGTGGAATGTATTAAAAATATAATAAAAGAAGGGCGAAAAAATTCGCCCTTTTTTAATAGATAAAGTCTATTATCTATTATGTTTTTAACTAATAATTAGCAACATCCTCTACCATTGTTGTTTCCACAGCAACAGAAAAGAATAATTAAAAGAATTATTATCCAAAGACATTCGTTGTCTCCACCAAATAATCCGCATCCACAACCTCTGTTTTCTGGCATAACCAATACCTCCTTAATGTTATTTGTATAGAAAAACTATACTTTAATTTTTTTAAAATCTACTACCATTGTTATTTCCACAGCAGCAGAAAAGGATAATTAAAAGAATTATTAATAAAAGACATTGATTGTCTCCACCAAATAATCCGCATCCACAACCTCTGTTTTCTGACATAATAAAAATCCTCCTTAAAAATAATATTTTGTATAGAATTTCTATACTTTTTAATTTATTAAAATCTTTTGTATGTTATATAGTATGTTTTTATATAAAAAATGTTACTTTTACAGAAATAATGAATAATTATTAATAAAAGCAATATCAGATGTTTTTAATATGATTACAAATTTATTAAAAATCGTATAAAAGTATTATGAACACAAGAAAATGTTCGATAATTGATACATAACTTTAAGATATAAAAATAATATGATAAAATTTTTAAGAGTATTTTATACAATCAAATTAAGAAAATTTTAAATAATATTAATATTTTAAGTAGGAATTTTTAATTATGGAATATATGTGTAAGTATAGTTCTAAAATTGGTAATTTAATAATAACAAGTAATGGCATAGCAATAACTGGAATTTGGTTTGAAAATCAGAAAAACTTTATTAATACTTTTGAAGAAAATGAAAGTGATTTGTCAATTTTTAAAGAAACAAAAAAGTGGTTAGATATCTACTTTTCGGGTAAAAATCCAAATTTTATACCAGATATATATTTAGAAGGTAGCGAATTTCGTATGAAAGTGTGGGAATTTTTAAAACAAATTCCATATGGAAAAACAACAACATATGGAGATATTGCAAAAAAAATTGCACAAGAGAAAGGTATTAATAAAATGTCTTCTCAAGCTGTTGGATCTGCAATTGCACATAATCCAATTAGCATTATTGTTCCATGTCATAGAGTAATAGGAAATAATAATAAATTAACAGGCTATGCAGGAGGCTTAGATAAAAAAATAGAATTATTAAAATTGGAAGGATTGGATGTTTCAAAAATGAGTATATAATATATAAAAAAAGTATACAAAAAATAAATTTAATGATATAATTCCTAAAAATGTATAATTGCAAAAAAATAAAATGTACAACAAAGAATGGCTTGGAAAGGGTGAAAAATATGGGAAATATTGTTTTACTAGATGATTTGACTATAAATAAAATTGCTGCAGGAGAAGTTATAGAAAGACCAGCTTCAGTTGTAAAAGAATTAATAGAAAATTCTATTGATGCTGGTGCGAAAAATATAAGTATTGAAATAAAAAATGGTGGAATTTCATTAATAAAAATTACAGATGATGGATGTGGAATAGCAGAAGATGATATGGAGATTGCTTTTGAACGTCATGCTACTAGTAAAATTAGATCTGCTGAAGATTTGCAAACAATAAGAACTATGGGATTTAGAGGTGAGGCTTTAGCAAGTATAGCTGCAATTTCTAAAATAGAAATGGTTTCAAAAAAAGAAAATGCCCAAAATGCATATAGAATTGTTGTAGAAGGTGGAAAAACTTTAGAATTTGTAGAGGCTGCAAGAAGTGTTGGAACAACAATTACTGTTCAAAATCTATTTTATAATACACCAGTAAGATATAAATTTTTAAAGAAGGATTATACAGAGTCTGGATATATAGAAGATGTTGTAACAAGAATTGCTCTTGTTAATAGAAATATTGCTTTTAAACTTATTAATAATGGAAAGACAATTGTACAAACAAATGGAAATGGTGATTTAAAAACTGTAATATATAGCATTTTTGGTAAAGATACAGCAAGTGAAATTATTGAAGTCGATTTTACTTATGAAAATATACGAGTAACTGGTGTCGTAGGAAAACCTGTTGTCGCTAGAGGAAATAGAAGTAATCAATTGTTTTTCTTAAATGGAAGATATATAAAAGATAAAAATTTAACTGCAGCTGCAGATCAAGCTTATAAAGGAATGATACCTATTGGAAGATATGGATTCATAGTATTAAATTTGGATATGGATCCAAAACTTGTAGATGTAAATGTACATCCAGCCAAATTAGAAGTTAGATTTGAAGATGAATCTACAGTTTTTAAAGCTGTATATCATGCAATAAAAACGAATTTAGCAAAATCAGAACTTGTTGAAGATGTTGAAAAAGAAAAAACACCTGAAATAAAAATACCAGAAATAAAAATATCACAAGAAGAATCTAAAAATGAGATTGAAATAGATTTAAATGAAGAAAATGAAAAAAATGTAGAAGATAAAAAACCAAAAGGAATTTCAGGTTTATTTCAAAAGATAATGAAAGAACCAGAAGAAACAGCAGAAGAATTAAATAATAATCATTTAGAGGAAATTTTTAAATATAGACAAAGCCTTAAAAATGGTTTCGATAAACAAAATACTAATTCATATAGTGCAGGAAGCATAAGTTATGAAAATAGTAATAAAAACGATATATCATATATATCTGATTCAGCTGATGATAAATATGCAGACGAAAATTCAAAAACGATAAATGATGATGTAATTAATAAAAAAGTATCATTAGGAGATACAACAATTTCTAGTGATACAAAAGAAATTGATACTAATTCAGTAAATACTTTAATAAAAGATTCTACTACTGAAATGTTGTCAACTAAATTTGCTGAAAAACAAATTACTCAAATTCTTGATTTTGCTAATATGAAAAAAGAAGAAATTGGAAAAGATTATGATGTTTCAAATGTATCTAATTATAGTACAAGTGAAAATATAGATATATCAAAAAATAATGAATCAAAAACTGAAAATAATAATACAGAAGAAGATGAAAAGAATGGATTTGATTCAATTGCAGAAAAACTAGTAGAATCTAAATTAGGCTTTGATAATACTCAAATGATTGATACTGTAAAAATTAGATCAGCATTAAATGAAACTAAGTTTGAGGACAATCCAGAGTTTGATGAAATGTATAAAAAAACATTTGGAGTAGATACAGCTTCAGTAAGAAAAGAATTGGATTTAGAAAAAAAAGAAAAGGAAAAATTAAATGCTTCTAATGATTTTTCTTATGCAACTGAGAACTTAAATGTTTTTGATAACCAAACTAATGAAACAATCCCATATAAATTTTTAGGAATTGCATTTTCAACTTATATAATAATAGAAATCAAAGATGAATTATATATAATAGATCAACATGCTGCACATGAAAGAATTATGTATGAAAAAGTAAAAGCCAATTATTATAATGAATCAGAACGCGATGAACAATTTTTGCTTTTACCAGATATTATTTCTTTAACACACAAGGAAATGATAATTGCTAGAGAAAATATAGATATGTTTAATAAAGCAGGCTTTTCATTTGAAGAATTTGGAGATAATACCATAAAATTAATGTCAGTGCCTGGAATGTGTGAAGATTTAAATACAAAACAATTATTTTTGGATATATTGGATGAAATAGATACAGTAGCTGTTACAGCTAGACAAGAAAAAGAAGACAAATTTATTGCAACAATAGCTTGCAAATCAGCAGTAAAAGCAAAAATGAAATTAGATGAGAAAGAAGTAAATAGTTTGATGAAAAAACTATTAGAATTACCAAATCCTTTTACTTGTCCACATGGTAGACCAACAGCAATAAAGATGACAAAAGTTGATTTAGAAAAGAAATTTAGTAGGAGATAGATTCATGAAGCCTAAGATTGTAGTTATAGTAGGTCCAACAGCATCAGGGAAAACACTATTATCTATAGAACTTGCTAAAAGAATTAATGGAGAAATTGTATCTTCAGATTCAATGCAAATTTACAAAGATATGGATATTGGAACTGCAAAAGTTACAAAAGAAGAAGCACAAGGAATAAAACATTATTTAATTGATATTGTATCTCCTGAAGAAAGATATACAGTTTCAGACTTTAAAAGAGATAGTGACATAGCAATAAAAGAAATATTAAATAAAGGTAAAATGCCAATAGTTGTTGGAGGAACAGGTTTATATATAGATTCATTAATTTATGGAATAGAATATCAAAATATGAAATTTGATGAAAATTATAGAAATGAATTAATGAAAAAAGCCGAAAGCCCTGATGGATTAGATGAAATATGGAAAAAAGCAAATTCAATTGATCCTGATGCAATGAAAAAAATTAGTAAAAATGATAAAAAAAGAATAATAAGAGTTTTAGAAATATATAATGCAACTGGAAAAACTAAAACTGAACAAGAAATTCTTTCTAGACAAAAAAGTCTAGAATATGATTTTAAGATATTTGGTATAACGATGGACAGAGCAAAACTTTACGATAAAATAAATCGTAGAGTAGATATAATGATACAAAACGGATTAGAAGATGAAGTAAAAAAATTAATTTATAAATATAAAAAGTTTCCTACTGCTATGCAAGGCTTAGGATATAAAGAAGTGGTAGAATATTTTAATGGCAATTTAACACGAGACGAGATGATAGAAAAAATAAAACAAGAATCAAGAAGATATAGTAAGAGGCAAATGACTTGGTTTAGAAAAAATAAAGATATAATTTGGCTTAATGGTGAAAATGATTTAGAAGATAACATTAATATTATCTTAGGGGAGTTATAGTGAAAGAGGTACAAAGAAAAACTAGTAAATTAAAAATTATAATAACATTAATTTTTATGATTGCTTTTATTTTTATAGTTACTAAAGGTACTAAAATTTTACAAAAAAATACTGACTTTTATGTTGTAGCAAACGGCTCTTTGTATTATGAGGAAATGGCAGAAGGCTATTTAATAAGAAATGAAATTACTTTGCAAGGTGAAAATTACAAAAATGGAATGGTACAAGTATTAACAGATGGCGAAAGAGTTGCAGATTCTGAAATAGTTTTTAGATATTATTCAAACAGTGAAGAAAGTATAAAAAAAGAGATTGCAGACCTTGATGAAGAAATAAATGAAATCATTGAAAATAGTGGATTATCAATGCCTACTAGTGACATTTTAAGTATAGAAACTCAAATTGAAGATACTATAAACTCTATGTACAATTTGAATTATTTACAAAAAATTCAGGAGAATAAAAATAAAATTGAAGCATATATATCTAAGAAGGCAGAATATACTGGAATATTTAGTCCATCTGATTCATATTTAAAACAATTAACTCAAAAAAGAAGTGATTTAGAAAAAGAATTGGAAAGTGGTTCTGAAATTATATATGCACCTTGTGCTGGACTAGCATCTTATAGAGTAGATGGGTTAGAAGAAATATTAAAAGTTGATAATTTTGATTATTTGAGTACAGAATTATTAAATGGTTTTGATTTAAAGGTTGGTGCTATTGTACCTTTGAGCAATGAAAAAGGTAAAATTGTAAATAATTTTGAATGTTATATTGCAACTTCAATAAATACAGAAAAGGCAATGACAGCTCAAGTAGGAGATATAGTGACACTTAGATTATCAAACTCAGACGAAATAGATGCGGAGATTGTGTATATAAAAGAAGAAGATCAAAATAGAATTTTGGTTTTTAAAATAGAAAAAGATGTTGCAGAGTTATTACAATATAGGAAAATTTCATTTGATATAATATGGTGGAAATATACAGGATGGAAGATAAGTAATTCTTGTATAATTGAAGAAGATGATAAAGCATATGTTGAAAAAGCTACAGCAGGATATGTTGAAAGAATTTTAGTAAAAATATTAAGGCAAAATGATACCTATTCAATTGTAAATAATTATGAAGAAGATGAACTAAGACAACTAGGATATACTGAAGATGAAATATCAAAAATGAGCAAAATAAAGTTATATGATGAAATAATATCGCATTAAATTACAAAATAAATTTTTGTTAGCAAAAAAATACAAATAGTTACAAAAAAATTACAAATAGTTACAAAAAAATTACAAAAGAAATACTTTTATATAACATTTAACTTATTTGCAAAAAAAGGCTTGACATTATTAAAAAAAAGTTAGATACTATATACATGTTAAGCTACAAATGAAAAGAAAATATAGGAGGTCTATGAAAAAATGGCGGGAGCATCATCAATTAAAAAATTAGTTGATTTTATATGGGGGGAACCAGAAGATTCTCAAGAAGATTATGATGAGAATGGATATAATTCAGATTATGTTGAAGAATATGATAATGAGGAGGAACAACCAAACGAGCAACCTTTAGGAATATTTAAAAGAAAAAGCAAAGTTGTGTCAATGCCTCAACCTCAACAAATCAAAATGAAAATATCAAAGCCAACTAATTTTGATCAGGCTGATGAGATTGTTATGCAATTAAAAGAAAAAAATGCAGTTGTAATTAATCTAGAATATGTAAGTAAAGATGTCGCTAGAAGAATAGTTGATGTTGTTTGTGGTGCTGTAAAAGCTTTAGACGGAAATATGGAAAAAGTTTCTAATTCTATATTTGTTGTAGCACCATATAATTATGATATAATCAATGAAATTACTAAAGAAAAGATAGAAAATAAGTTCTCTGCTCCATGGGCAAAATAACAAGTAGGAGGAATAATTATGCTAACACCTTTAGAAATAGAAAATAAAAAATTTCCAACGAAATTCAAAGGATATGATGATGTAGAGGTTGATACTTTTCTTGATCAAATAATAGTTGATTACGAAAAATTATATAAGGAAAATGCAGAATTAAAAAATCAAATTGAAGAAGATAAGAAAGATTTAGATCATTACAGAAGTGTTGAACGTACATTACAAAATACTTTAGTAATGGCTCAAACCACAGCAGAAGATATTAAAACAAATGCTCAATCTAGAGCTGAACAAATAATAAGAGATGCTCAAAGTGAAGCTAAAAGAGTAACTGCTGAAATATCAAAAGAAGAATTTGATATAAGAAAAAGAACAGAAGAATTAAAAAGACAATTTGATGTATATAAAGCTAAAATGGAAGCTCTGCTAATATCTCAATTAGAGTTATTACAAGATAAAAAAGATGAAGAATAATTTATAGTAATAAATGGGGTACGAATAGTGCCCTTTTTTATTTTTTAGTGATGGAAGAAAATAGGAAGAATGGAAATTTCTATTACAAAAGAATTAATTATGTATTACAATTGTGTTAATCGTATTGACTTATATGTATTTTAGAATAAAATAATATATATAGTATAGTTATATTTAGGAGACATATGAGAATCATAAGTGGAACTATGAGAGGTACTAAACTTTTTACCTTAGAAGGTGAAAATACAAGGCCAACACTAGATAGAGTTAAAGAAGCTCTTTTTAGTAAAATAAATTATGAATTACAAGATTCAATAATATTAGATTTATTTTCTGGTAGTGGCGCTTTGGGATTAGAATCTCTAAGTAGAGGAGCTAAAAAATCTTTTTTATGTGATTCGTCAAAAGATGCAATTAAAATAATAAAAAAGAATATAGAAAAAACTAGAACACAAGATAAAATAACATTATTTGAATGTGATTACAAAAAGGCACTAGAGAAATTAAAAAATGAGAATATTAAATTTGATATAGTTTTTTTAGATCCACCATACATTACTAATTTTGCAGAAGAAGCTACAAAATTGTTAATACAGTATAATTTGTTAAATAATGATGCGAAAGTTATAATTGAGACGGACAATGAAGAAAAAGTAATAAATAACTTAGATCAAAGTTTAATAGAGATAAAAGAAATTAAAAGATACGGAAGAGTAAAACTACTCTTTTTATATCAAAAGGTACAAGCTTAATATTAATTGCATATATGAAAATGTATCTTAGAAAGGAATGATAAAATACATGGAAATTTTTACTTTACTAGAAACATTAGAAGATATTTTAGAAAGAAGCAAAACATTGCCTTTTACAGAAAAGAGTATTATAGAAAAAAACCAATTTTTAGATATAATAAAAGAAATTCGTTTAAAATTACCAGATGAACTAAAACAAGCAAAATGGATAAAAGAAGAACGTGAGAGAATAATTAGTGAAGCACAAAGAGATGCTGATGATATTGTAAAAGAAGCTGAAAATAGAATAATATCTATGATAGATGAACATGAAATAACAAAAAAGGCATATGACAAAAAAACAGAAATTATTGCTGATGCTAATGAAATGTATAGAGAAATAACAGAAGGAACAAATACATACGTAGATGGAATTTTAGCAAATATAGAAAATAATATGTTAGAACTTGGAAAAACTTTAAATGGAGTAGAATTAACAATACAGAATGCTCTAGAGACAATACAAAATAATAGAAAAGAGCTTAAATAGTTATAGAAGCAGAATCAAGAAAATAAAGTTGGTTCTGTTTTTATGTAATAGGATGTATTTTAAATTCCTATTAAAATATAGGAGGATGTACCATTGGGAAGAAAAAAGAAAAAAAATACAATAAGTAGTAATAATTATAGTAGTAATAGAAAAAAGAAAACAGGTATTAATATCGATTTAGCAGTAATAATGCTATTTGTAGTTAGTATTTTATTATTTGTTTTGATATATGGTGAAAAGGGTGCAATAGGAGAAATATTGAGCCCTGCTTTAGGTGGAATAATTGGTTTTATAAAATATTTTATACCAATTGGAACTATGTTACTTGCAATTTGCATTGCAAAAGATGATAGAAGTTATGTAACATCTAAGTTAATTCAATATATTGTATTACTTTCATGTTTTGCTGCTACTATGTCTATATATCAAATTTCAAAAGGTGTTATAAATGCCGATTTGGAATTTAGTCAAATTATAGAAGTATCATATGATTTAGGAGTAAAAAATATTGGTGGCGGAACAGTTGGAGCTGTTATAGCATATCCGCTAATTAAATTATTGGGCATGTTTGGAGCTGCTATTACAACAGTAGGAATAGTAGCTGTTCTTTGCGTTTTTACATTTGGATTACATCCATCAGAAATTATGCTTGATATAATGGAAGAAATGAATTCAAGACGTCAAATTAGAGATGATGCTTTAAACGAAAGACGTAAACAGATGATGTCTAGAAGAAATGATTTAAAAGAAAATGAAAATCAATTAGAAATAGAAGAAAATTTAAAGTCTGGAAAGAAACCAAAAACTTTTGATACTAGTATTGATGAAGATGAAATTACAATTAATTTGAATGGTGAACAAGATTCAGATAAAAACGGAAATATAAAAGAGAAAATTATTAGTTTATTTTCTAAAAAGGGAAATGAAGAGTTTAATCCAGATTTAATAGAAGATAATATTTATAAAAATTCTGCTAAAGCAAATGAAGCAGAAAGTATGAAAAATGCAGAAGATGCATTATTTACTGTTGAAGAAGAGCAAAAAGAAAGCAAAACAAAGGCTGTTTTACAGTTAGAACATACTGTTTCAGTTGAAGATGAAAATTATGAATATCCACCAGTTAGTTTATTAGGAAAAAATACTAAAAAAATTGGAAAAGCGGGAACAAAAGCTGTAACTGAAAAAGCTCAACAATTGCAGAGAACTTTACATAGTTTTGGAGTTTCTGCGAAAGTTGTTGATTATTCTATAGGTCCAGCAATTACAAGGTTTGAGCTTAAACCTGCAGAAGGTGTTAGAGTTAGTAAAATCGCTAATCTAGCTGATGATATAGCATTAAATTTAGCAGCAGAAACAATAAGAATTGAAGCACCAATACCAGGTAAGCAAGCTGTAGGAATAGAAATTCCAAACAAAGAAAAGGAATCTGTACCATTAAGAGATGTAATAGAAAGTGAAGAATTTGAAAATAATAGTTCTAAATTATCTGTTGCATTAGGAAAAGATGTTGCTGGAAAAGTTGTTGTAGCAGATATTTCTAAAATGCCACATGTTTTAATTGCTGGTTCAACTGGATCTGGTAAATCTGTTTGTATAAATACAATAATTACAAGCTTTATTTTTAATAGTAAACCTAGTGAAGTAAAACTTGTAATGGTTGATCCAAAAGTTGTTGAATTATCTGTATATAATGGAATCCCACATTTATTAATACCTGTTGTAACAGATCCTAGAAAAGCTGCTGGAGCACTTGCTTGGGCTGTTCAAGAAATGGATAATAGATATAATTTATTTGCTGAAAAAGGCGTTAGAGACTTAAAAGGATATAATAGTGCTATTGAAAAAGAATCAGAAGAAGGAACAACTGGAAAATTACCACAAATAGTAATTATTATTGATGAGCTTGCTGATTTAATGATGGTAGCTGCAAAAGAAGTTGAAGATTCAATTTGTAGATTAGCACAGAAGGCAAGAGCTGCTGGTATGCATTTAGTTATAGCAACACAAAGACCATCAGTAGATGTTATTACTGGTTTGATAAAAGCAAATATTCCATCAAGAATTGCATTTGCTGTTTCTTCACAAATAGATTCAAGAACAATATTAGATCAGGTTGGAGCTGAAAAACTTTTGGGTAAAGGCGATATGCTATTTTATCCTGCAAGTGCTTCTAAACCACTTAGAGTTCAAGGTGCTTTTGTATCAGATGGGGAAGTTGAAAAAATTGTTGATTTCGTAAAATCAAATAGTGTTGCAACATATAATGAAGACATATTAGAAGAAATTGAAAAATCAAATAAATCAGAAGGACAAATGGAAAAGGATGCAGAAGAAGATGATACAGATCCTCTACTAATGGATGCTATTGATACTGTAGTAGAAGTGGGCCAAGCTTCAACTTCATTTATACAGAGAAGATTTAAGGTTGGATATGCAAGGGCTGGAAGAATCATAGATCAAATGGAGGCTAGAGGAATAATATCCGGTTATGAAGGAAGCAAACCAAGACAAGTACTTATAACATTAGATAAATTAAATGAACTAAAAATGGCTAAGCCTGCTGAAAATCATAATGAATAATATATAAATCATTTGGAAGGAGGAATTATGCGATTGTTTACTAAATTGAAAGACTATAATATGGAATTAGATAATATTCTCGATGGTAAATATTTTTCTTCAAACATAAAAAACCTCCTTTTAAGCATGATATATAAAATAGAAACATATTATCCAGATTATAAAGAAGTTAAAAGATGCGTAAGGTCAAATAATGATTTCTTGAACGAAATAATTGACATAATACGCTTGTATTGTGATAATATAAAAACTGTAGAGCCTGATTCTGATCAGGCTAAAATACTTATTAAAAACAATGTTAAAGCTGTTACAAATCTAAAAGAAAGAAGCATCTTATCTTATCCTACAGAGACAGCATTACTTTATGCTATTTCTGATATATCTCCAAAATATTTTTATATCAATCAAAATCTTGTTTTAAAAGATATTTTACAATTTTCTCTTGTTAATCGGATATAAATTAAATAATTTAGAAATTTTGACAGATTTTAATGGATGGTCTTGGGATAAGACTTATGATGAACAATTTGATTATATAGATAATTTAATTTATCAAAATTTATTAGTAATATTAGGTGACAAATTTTTGTGTGATTGGAGAAATGACAGTTCTGGTAAAAGAGATTTTTTATCAGAAATAGATGATTTTATCAGATATTTTACTAATAATAATGAATATTTAAAATCATTATATAAAATGTTATATCTTAAAGATCCTTTGAATAATCAAGTAAATCAAGTTTTAAAGAATAATAAGAAAATTCTTAAAAAAATGGAAAATAAAATTAAATTTATAAATGACGTAAATGAAAGGAAAAAGAAAATTAATAAAAGGCTTAATAAAATCGATATAATGTTAAATGACTATAAATATTTAGAAAAAGAATTAATAAAAGTAAATTCTAAATTAGATGAAACTCATAAAATAAAATCTATAAAAAAATATAAAGAAATCTTAACATTAGAAAAGAAAAAATATTTAAATGAAATTACTCAAATTGATTATATTTTAAAACCTCAAAATTTTTTCGAAGTAAAAGAAATATTAGAGCAAAATATTAAGATATGTGAATGTGGTGGGACTTTTGAAGATAGTTTAATAAATTGTCAAAGACAATTTATTCATTTTATAGATAAAAAGTTAAATAAAATGAAAACAAGAGATGAAATTATTGATGTAATTTATGAAATAAGATATTATAAAACTCTTAAAATATCTAAAGATACTAAAATATCTGATATAAAGCAATTAAATTCTGACATTGATAAAGTATTAAAAAAAGCTATAACTATGTTATGCAAAATAGGTGCTATAAATATAATTAGTATGGATATTGATTTAAATTTTGAAATAATAAAATATGCTATTGACACTAAAATAATTGATTTAGAAAAAATAAAACTATATTTTGAAAAAGAAGATGAAAATAATTTAATAATAAAAGTGTTTGATAAAGAAACTATTGAAAAACAAGGCAGAAAGAAAATTTCAGTTGAAAATAAAACCTTAGCAGTAAAACAAAAGAAAAAGATAAAATTATTTAATTAAGGAGGAAACATGAAAATAAGTTTTTTAGGTGCAGCAAAAACAGTTACAGGTTCTAATTTTTTAGTTGAAGCGGCAGGGAAAAAATTTTTGGTAGATTGTGGTATGTACCAAGGAAAAATAACTCAAGAATTAGAAAATACGGATCCTTTTGTTTATGATGTAAATGATATAGATTTCATGATATTAACTCATGCACATATTGACCATTCTGGTAGGATACCAAAATTATATAAAGAAGGATTTAGAGGAAATGTATATGCTACAAAGGCAACTTGTGATTTATGTGAAATAATGTTACCTGATAGTGGTCATATACAAGAAGTTGAAATTGAGTGGACAAACAGGAAAAGAATGAGAACATCTAAAGAGCCTTTACCACCTTTATATACTGCAGAAGAAGCATATAAATGCTTAGAAATATTTAAACCAGTAGGCTATGATGAAATTGTTGAAATAGATGATAACATTAGTATTAGATTTAATGATGCAGGTCATATGCTTGGTTCTGCAATTGTAGAAATTTGGGCTGTTGAAAATGGTAAAACAACTAAAGTTGTATTTACTGGTGACCTTGGAAACAATGATTTGCCACTTTTAGATCAACCTACGATGATAAGCAATGCTGATTATTTAGTTATGGAATCAACATATGGAAATAGAGTTCATATGAAAAATGATGATAAAGCAAAAATGTTTTTAGATATAGTATCTGAAACTTTAGATAATGGAGGTAGAGTTATAATTCCTTCTTTTGCTGTTGGAAGAACTCAAGAGATATTATATGAATTAGATAAGTTGAAAGATGAATATTCGCAAGATGAAGAATTTGCTAAAAAATATGAAAAAATCATGAATGTTCCAGTATATGTAGATAGTCCACTTGCAATTTCAGCAACAGAAATTTTTAAGAAAAATACAGATTTATTTGAAGATGAAATAAAAGAAAAAATAAAAAGGGGAGATAATCCATTAGAATTTAGAGGTTTACAATTCACAAAAACTGCAGAAGAATCTAAAGCATTAAATGAAGATTCAACTCCTGCAATAATTTTATCTGCAAGTGGTATGTGCGATGTTGGAAGAATAAAGCATCATTTAAAACATAATTTATGGAATCCAAAAAGTACAATTTTATTTGTTGGATATCAAGCTCCAGGAACTTTGGGCAGAACAATTGTTGATGGAGCAGAAAAAGTAAAAATTTTCGGCGAAGAAATAGCTATAAATGCCAGAATCGAATATATAGAGGGATATTCTGGTCATGCTGATCAAACCTGGTTATTAAATTTTGTTTATTCATTTACAAATCCACCAAAACACATTTTTTTAGTTCATGGAGAACCAGATGGTCAAGAGATATTGAAACAAAAAATTGAAGATACAACAGAGTGCAAAGTAACAATTCCTGAATTTGGTGATACATATGAATTAATAGGAGATGAACCACCTTTACTAGAAGAAACGAAGGAAATAGAATTATATAGAAAAGAATTTAGAAGATTAGATTTAATAGATAAGATTGAAGAATTGAAAGAAAATATTTCAGATATAGAAAATGTTGTTATGCAGAAAAATATTGATACACAAGATGATGAATTAAAGAGCCTAGAAGATAGAGTAAAAGAACTACAAGAACAAATCCAAAAACTTATACAATAAATAGTAGTAAATTAAATAGTAAAAGGAGAATACGAATTTTTTATGAGTAATAATAAAACTTATAAATGGAATAAATCTATATCATTACAATTACAATATGCTATGAATATATTAGATTGGTGTGAAACTAATTATGGAGATAAACCAAGAGAAGATAGAAAACTTCCATCAGTACAAAGTGATAATGAAGAAGAGAGAACTTTGGCATTAAGATTAATAAAAATAAAAAGGCAATTATCTAAAAAAAATCTTGATGTAGATTTAGAAAAAATTGACAATGAAGAATATAAAAAAATAATTGAAATAATTAGAACATTAGAAAAAGAATATGGAATAGATGCACATTTAAGAAATATTTTAAAAGTAAAAAAATGGTGTGAAACTAATTATGGAGATAAGCCTAAAGAAGAAAGAAGACTTCCTTTATTGAAAAGTGATGATGAGGAAGAAAGGGAAATGGCTAATTATTTATTGGCTGTAAGAAGTCATATAATTAGAAAATACAAAGGACTTGATGTAAATAAAATTAAAGATGAAGATAATAAAGAAATAATTCAAATAGTAAATGAATTGGATAGTAACTATAAAAATACTAAAAAAATAAAGCAAGATAATGATGAAATTGTAATATCAAAAAAACATAGTTTAAAAGAGTATGCATCTAAAGTCCTTCAAGACGTAAGGGAATGGTGCGATAAAAGATACGGAGATAAACCAAGAGAAGAAAAATTTTTACCAGGAATGGAAGAAAGATATTTATTAAAAATAGGAGAAGAACCTATTGTTTATAGTGATGAAGAAAAAAAGAAAGAAGCACGTTTACATGGAAAATTGCTAAAATTAAAAAAAGCATTAAAAAGATATGATTTAGTTCCTCTAGAACAAATAAAAAATAAAGAACATAGAGAAATAGTAAAACAACTGAGAGAGTTAGATAAAGAATATGGAATTGGTATAGATTTAAGAAATTTATTAAATGTAAAAAAATGGTGTGAAACACAGTATGGAGATAAATCAAGAGAATATAGAAGATTACCTTATATAGAAAGCAAAAATAAAGAGGAAAGAGATGTTGCATCTAAATTATCAAAAATAAGATATAGTATAGGCAAAGTATATGAAGGAATTCCTTTAAATGAAATAGTAGATGAAGAACATAGGGAAATAGTAGAAATTATAAGGGAATTAGATAAAGAATATGGACTTTCAGGAGATTTAAAATCATTAATAATGATAAAGAAATGGTGTGAGGAAACATTTAAAGATAAGCCATTAGAAGAAGCACATTTACCATATTGTAAATCTGAAGATCAATATGAAAGAAAATTAGGAACTAAGCTTGAAACAGTTAAAGGAAGAAATAATATATTAAATCAAATGATTAGAAGCAAAAAATTAACATTAGATGAGATACAAAATCCTGATACTAAAGAAACAGTTGAGCTTTTAATTCAATTAGAGGATAAATATGGTAATTCTTCAATGTTAAAGAAAATCTTAGAAATAAAAGAATGGTGCGAAAAAAATTATGGAGACAAACCTAGAGATGAAAGAAAACTTCCTACTTTAAGATCAAAAGATGAAAAAGAAAAATATTTTGCTTTATTACTAAATACTATGAGAACAAAATCTTTAAGACAATATGATGGAATTGAAATTGATAAAATAGAAAATGAAAATCTTAGAAGAATATTAGAAGTAATAAAATATTTGGAAGAAAATTATGAATCATCACGTCAAAGAAATATGCGTATTGCAAAAAGAATAAGAGGACAAGATCTTGGAAATGCTACTTATGATGCGAATACAAAAATTTGCAGAGAAGTTGAAAACGAATTGAATAAATTGAAGGGAAATAATGAGAGGGATAGTAAATGAAAAGTAAATATGATAATGCTTTTACAGAAGTATATACAATTTTAAGTTATTTAGATATTGATGAATACGAAAAAATACCAAAAGAAATTATTGAAGTAATTGAAAATAATATGAATAATGATTATGAGTATGAAATGAATGAAGATGTAGACTTAAATAAGCAACCAATGCTTCCAGAGACTAAGGCGATTTTATTTAATCTTTTTAGAGACTATCTTTCAACTCCAGAACAGAGAAAGAAAATTATTAATATGCAAAAAAAAGATATGCAAAAAATAGAAGATGATAAAAGGAAAAAATATAGTGCAAATGTATTTGATAATGTATCAAATGATAAAAATACTAAATTAGAAAATGATAATGAAAGTCTTGTAAAAGTTAATAATAATATTTTTAAAAAGATAATGGATGGAATAAAAAAATTTTTTTTAAATTAATTTAGGAGATAATTATATGCATGATAAATATTTTAATGATGCAATAGTTGGTAATGATATAATAAGAGCAAGTTTTACTAAAACAGGAGAATTAATGCGATTATTTTATGGTTCAGCTGACTATAAACAATTTTTAGATAGATTTAATGTTGGATTAAAAATAAATGATTCAGCTATAGTATATTTACATAATGACATAAATAATGTATATTCACAGGAATATATAGAACATACCAATATAATAGAAACGCAAATTTATAATAAATATTTTAATGTAAAAATATCTCAAACAGATTTTGTGCCTATAGGGGAAAATTTTTTAGTAAAAGATTATGTTATAAAGAATGAAAATACTATTGATTTAAATATTAATTTTTTAGTATATTCAAAAATTCTAACGAATTTAAATAATGATACAAGTGGTTTTATAAGATCAAATAGCTTATTACAATATAATCATGATTTTACTATATGTACTTTTTCAAAACAAGAAATATATAAGTATCAAGTAAATGGTGCTTCAAATAATTTTATGACTGGAATCATTGGAGGAAAAGATTATATTGGAATGTCTCAAGATTCTGCTATTTGTTATAATCTTGAAAAAATAGAGCCAGGACAAGAAAAAAGAATTACTTTATATATTTATATAAATAAAAATAAAGAAAAAGATCTTATAAAAGAACTTGATTCTGAAATAGAAAGAATTAAGAATTTAGATGTAAAAAATATAAAGGAAGATACAATAGAATATTGGAAAATATATTTAAAAGAGCATGATATAGAAAAAATAGATAATAAGGAAATTGATTCAAAAATAAAGAAAATTTATGATAGAACAATACTTTTATATCCATTACTAATAAATAAGGATACAGGTGGAATTTCGGCAGGTATTGAAGTTGATGAAGATAAAACAAAATGCGGAAGATATTCATATTGCTGGCCAAGAGATGCTGTTTTTATTACAGAAGCTTTTAATATTATTGGAATGGAAGCAGATTCGGAAAAGTTTTATTCTAAATTTTGTAATATGACACAAAACCAAAATGGTATGTGGGAACAACGTTTTTATACAGATGGGAGATTAGCTCCTTGTTGGGGATATCAAATTGATGAAACAGCAAGTGTAATATTTGGTGCATATGCACATTATAAATTTTGCAAAAATAAAATATTTTTAAAAGAAAATCTTGATATGTTGGAAAAAGCAGTAGCTGTTTTAGAAAAGTACATTGACAATTTATTAGAGAATGGAAATTATTTTAAATTAAGTTATGATTTATGGGAAGAATTTGAAGGATTTTCATTTTATTCAATTTCAAGTATATTTGCTGCTTTCAGTGCTATGATAAAAATATATAATTTGATAAAAGAAGATTATGAATTAGAGAATCAAAATATTTATGATGATAAAATAGAAAATTTACAAAAAAAGACTCTTCAAATTAAGGAGTATTGTGAAAATAATTTTTATGATAATGAAAAGAAAACTTATGTAAGAAATACAAAAGATAAGAAAATAGATATAAGTTTAATAGGTGCTATTGTACCATTTAAAATGTTCTTGCCTAATGAAAAAAAAGTAGAAAATACAATAGAAAAAATTAATTTAACATTAAGAACATATACAGGTGGATATGTTAGATATGAAAATGATAATTATATGGGAGGATATAATCCTTGGCCTATTGCAACTTTATGGATGGCGTGGTATTATTTAGAAGTAGGTAATAATGAAAAAGCAATTGAATGTTTTAATTTTGTAACTAATTCATCTACAAGTCACGGCTTTTTAGGTGAACAAATTAATAATGAAGATATGAAACCTTGTTGGGTTATAGGTTTAACATGGAGTCATGCAATGTATATAATTACTTTAAAAAAACTTCTAGAAAAAGGATGTTTATAAATTAAGAAAGGAGCTTTATGGCAAAAAAGGCAAGTACTATATTTGTATGTAATGAATGTGGATATGAATCTAGTAAATGGCTAGGAAAATGTCCTGCCTGTGGCGTTTGGAATTCTTTTTTTGAAGAAAAAGCAATTGTAAATTCAGGAGGAATTTCAAAAGAAAAAAATAAACCACATTCAGAAGTAGTTAAATTAAACGAAGTAGAAAAAAAGAAGACTTTTAGAATAAAAACAGATATTGAAGAATTGGATAGAGTTTTAGGAGGCGGATTTGTTACAGGATCACTTACTTTGTTAGGTGGTGAACCTGGAATAGGAAAATCAACTTTAATTCTTCAAATATGCAATAATGTTAAAGTAGATGGGAAAATATTATATGTATCTGGAGAGGAATCTGCAGAGCAAATTAAATCGAGAGCTGATAGATTAGAAATAAAGAAGGATAATTTATTATTTTTAGCAGAAACTGATATTGATAATATTGAACTTGTATTAGAAAAAACAGAAGCAAAATTTGTTATAATAGATTCTGTCCAAACAATGTATTCTGATGAAATTACATCAACTTCTGGAAGTGTAAGTCAAGTAAGAGAAATAACAGCAAGAATTATGAAAATGTGTAAGCAATCTGGAATTACAACTATTATAATTGGACATGTTACTAAAGATGGAAATATTGCTGGACCTAGAGTATTAGAACATATGGTTGATACAGTATTATACTTAGAAGGAGAAAGATATTTTTCTTATAGAATTTTACGTGGTGTAAAAAACAGATTCGGTTCGACAAATGAAATAGGAATGTTTGAGATGGGAGATAAAGGATTGATTGAAATCAAAAATCCATCACAACTTTTGATATCCGAAAGAGATGGAAATCCGGCAGGTTCTGTAATTGTTGTTAGCTTAGAAGGAACAAGACCGTTAGTTTTAGAAGTACAGGCCTTAGCTACACCTACTGTATTTGGGCTTCCTAGAAGAAATGCAAGTGGAATTGATTACAATAGATTAACTCTTCTTATGGCTGTTTTAGAAAAAAGAGCAGGATTAAATTTAGGAACACAAGATGTTTATATTAATTTAGTTGGTGGAATTAAAATAAATGAGCCGGCTTTAGATTTAGGAATAGTTTTAGCTGCAGCTTCAAGTTTTAAAAATATTAGTATAAAAGATGATGTTGTTGTAATTGGTGAAGTACGGATTAACAGGTGAAATAAGAAGTGTTAATATGATTGAAAAACGTATTAAAGAAGCAGAAAAACTTGGATATAAAACTTGTATAATTCCGGAAAGTAATAAAAAACTATTGAAAGAAAATTTTAAATTAGATATAATAGGCGCAAAGAATATTACTGATGCCATGAAATATTTAGGCCTAAAATAATTGACAAGTCATTAAATAATGGATAGGTATAATAAGTTATATAGAATCGTTAAATATTCTAAAATTTTAAAGTATACTTAAGGGAGGAAAAAATGAAAAAACTACAATTTTTCTTGTGGATAGTTATAGCTATAGCTATATTAGTTTTAATTGGAGGATGTGTTTATAGTTTTGTTAGAGCAAAAACTCAAGAAATTTTACATCCAGAAGTAACGTTTGAAATCGAAAATTACGGTACAGTAAAAATGGAGTTATACCCAGAATATGCTCCAAATACTGTTGCAAATATTATTAAATTAGTAGAAAAAGGATATTATAATAATAAAGTTGTATATGGAAAAGATGATATGTGTTTATATGTTGGAAGAGATGCAGAAGGTGAATATGTAAATCCAACTAAAAGCGTAATATTTGATGATGTAGAATCTGGATCAGAAGAAGATTACGAATATTCTATAAAAGGTGAATTTGTTGCTAATGACTTTAGACAAAACACTTTAAGACACGAAAGAGGAGTTATAACACTTATTAGAAGTAACTTTGGAACAGGATTCACAGAAGAAAGCTATAATTCAGGAAATTCTCAAATAGGAGTTATGATAGATGGCAAAGTTGAGAATTTAAATGGAGTATATGCAGCTTTTGGTAGAGTAACAGAAGGACTTGAAATATTAGAAAAAATTTTTAATGAATCTGAAATAGCAGTTGATACTGAACAAAATCCAGAAGAAACATCAGTTACAACAGAAGAGGCTGAATCAACAATACAGAAATTTGCTAATAAACCTGTAATTACTTCTGCTAAAGTAGATACACATGGAATTGATTATGGCATGCCAGAAGTTCAAGAAGTATTTGACTATAATCAATATATGTTAAATTTAATACAATCTTATTCAGATTAATATATATTATAAAGAAGGACTTTCTTGAACAAGAAAGCCCTTTTTGTAATATAAAAATGAGGTATATTAAAAATGAAAAGAAACAAAGTAACATTAATAACTTTATTTATAATTATAATAATATGTTTTGCTATTATAAGTGTATGCTTATATATTTTAAATGAATCAAAAGAAATATCAAAATTAAAAAAATATGTATCTCAGATGGAACTTATTCAAGAAAAGGTAAATAAAATTAGAAATGAATATAAATTTTGGGAAAATTATAATCCAAATCAATCTGGTAATTTTATTTCATATTTGCAAAGTTTAAATTTTTCTAATGCAAATAGTTCTGCCAATATTTATCTTTCTGATTTTAATAGAATAATCGATGAGTTAAATCAAAAAAATTTAGATTTTTGGAATGTAAATACAGACTCAATTATTACAAATTATTGCTATTTTAATCCAGATTCTTTAAATAAAAGTTTAGGATTGGAAAATGTTAATTTATATGTAATAATTAATTTTTATACAGGAAATGTTATATCTAAAGATGGTGTAAAAGATTCTGGTAAAATTATATATAGGCAATATGATTCTAGATTTGGAAATAAATTAGTAGTGAATTCTTTTTATAAAAGCGAGGTAACGCCTGTAATAGAGATTGTTGAAAATGCAGGATTGAGCCAAAAAGTAAAGATATCATTTGATAATAAAGATATTAATGAAGTAGCTGAAATTTCTGAAATTTATTATTATTCTAGTCCAACAGATACAATAAGAAAAAAATGTAGTAATTTAAGCAATTATCAATATTTAAAGGATGAAAAAGCAGCTTATTTTACAATAGATGTTTCGGGAGAATATTCTTTCATTGTAGAAGATACAAACTTTGTTCAATATCCTGCAATAATTCGAGAATTTAGTCTATGTAATCCACCTATTCTTATGTATGGAATGAAGGGAATTTATTGGGATGATGAAAATAATGAAAAAGAGATATCATCTGAAAATGACAGCAATTGGTATGACTATTCAAAAAATATTTTAAAAATGGCAAATGCTAAAACAGAAGATGGAAATTATTGGGTATGGATTCCTAGATTTATATATTTATCAACAAAGGAAGAAAAAGATGTGGAATTTGTGCAAAATAAAACTTTAATTTCAACAAGAAATGAATCAAGAAATACATATAAATTGCATGAATCGTTTTCTGAAGATGGTAATGTTACAGGATTTTGGATAGCAAAATTTCAAGCTAATTTTGAAAGGGAAAATTATATTAGTATGAAGCCAGGAAATGCTTTAAGTATATTAAGTGTGTCCAAAGTTCAATCTGAAATTGCATTTTTAAATAGAAAAAATAATACAAATTATCTCTTAATGTCTGAAAAAGAAAGACAAGCAGTAATGTTTTTGTCAGAGGCAAATTCAATACAAGTATCAAATGACTTAGTACATTATGCAGGAGGAGCACCAAATGAAAATGGATATAAAACAAACAGTAAATATTCTTCAACGGGAAATGTTTATGGAGTATATGACTTAATATCTTCTGAAAATGAAATTACTAGAAACGCTAATGATGAGGGTAGATTTAGAGAAACTATAAAAATTTTTGACTAAAAGGCTTGACAAATCTAATAAAATAGTGTAAAGTATATTAGCATTACACATAAAGAGGTGGTCAAATGGAAAAAAATGTTAAGATAAGCATCCTTTTAGATATATATGGAAAATTGTTAACAGAAAAACAATATAAACTTCTAGATGACTACTATAATAATGATTTATCTTTATCAGAAATATCAGAAAATAAAAAAATAACGAGGCAGGCTGTTAGAGATAATTTGAAGAAGGGAGAAAATAATCTTTTTGAATACGAA
>CANROH010000018.1 GCA_947632185.1 uncultured Clostridia bacterium | reverse complement strand
CCACGGTAGGCTACAAACCTACGCCAATTTTCAAGACTGGTGCCATAAACCAACTCGACCACCTCTCCATTGGCTGTTTAATCAACAACACATATATATTAGCACAAATTAATAATATTTGTCAACAAATTTTTATCTTTTTATTTTCTATTTTTTGCTACAAAATTTTTTGTTTGCTCGGCAATTTCTATAGCATATTTTTCTTCATCTGATAATTGATATGTTGACTTTCCTGATTTTATTGGTTTTGCATATATATTTGAAGACTCTGAACCATATAATCCATTTAAAACTACACCTGTGTCATTTCCGTCAAGTAGAGCTATTGCAAAGCTTAAATCACTTCCAACATCTTTAAAAGCATTATATCTAACTAGACCAACTTTTTGTATACATGATGCTAAATCACTATCTAGTTTAGTATAATATGCTTTTATCTCTGAATTATCTATTTTTATACTATTTACATCTTCTAAATATTTTTTTAACATTTCATCAAGATTTGTACCATTACCCATTTTTTTCATAAATGAAATGTATTTTTTGTTTGCTCTAACTAATAAAATTATATTTATCAATACAATCAATACTAATATTATGTTAACAACAAATGATATCAAAAGAAATTCATCTGTTTTCAAAATTTCTAAAAGATTTTCCATTTTATCACATCCTTATTTTATTAGATTTAGAATTCTCTCTAAGTCGTCATTTGAATTATATTGTATTATAATTTTTCCTTTTTTTTCTCCTGCATCTAACTTAACTTTTGTTCCAAAGAATCCTTGAAAAGTATCTTCTATATCTCTATATATTGGTATGTATCTATCATTTTTCTTACTAGCTTTTTTTCTAACTCTCATTTTCTTTTCAGCTTCTCTAACAGAATCACCTGACTGTATTATATATTCAGCCATTTTATATTGTCTGTCAGGATCTTCTATTGCCATTAAAGATTTACAATGTCCTTCTGATAGTTTACCCTCTAAAGCAAAATTTATTACTCTTTCATCAAGATTTAATATTCTTACTGTATTTGCTATACTACTTCTGCTTTTTCCCAATTTTTCTGCAACTTGCGCTTGAGTTAGATTATATTCATCCATTAATAACTTTATTCCTCTTGCCTTTTCTATTGGATTTAAATCTTCTCTTTGTATATTTTCTATTAATGATATTTCTTTATTTTTTTGTTCATTATCATCTCTTACAATCGCAGGTATTTCTGTTAATCCAGCTCTTTTTGAAGCTCTCCATCTTCTTTCACCAGCAATAATTTCATAATATCCACTTTTTTTGCTTACAACAATTGGCTGAATTACTCCATATTCTTTTATTGAATTTGATAATTCTTCTATAGAATCATCATCAAAAATTTTTCTAGCTTGTCCTTTATTTGGTTCAATCTCATTTATTTTTAACTGTTTTACTATATTTTCATCATTTTGTTCAAGTACTGTAGAACTAAATAATGCATCTAATCCTTTCCCTAAACCTGTTTTCTTTATTGTTGCCATCTTATTCCTCCTTACCTTTTTCTATATTTCTAAGTTCATCTTTTTTTAGAACTTCTTTAGTAAGTTTTTCATAAGCTCTAGCTCCTTTTGATTTAGCATCATACAAAGTAATTGGCATTCCAAAACTTGGTGCTTCGCTTAATTTTATATTTCTTGGAATTACAGTTTTATAAACTTTATCGTCAAAATATCTTTTAACTTCTTTAACAACTTGATTTGAAAGATTAGTTCTCATATCATACATTGTAAGAACTGCTCCTTCTATTTCTAAATTTTTATTTAAGTGCTTCTTTACTAAATTTATTGTATTTAAAAGTTGTCCTAGTCCCTCTAAAGCAAAATATTCACACTGTACAGGTATTAAAACAGAATCAGAAGCAGTAAGTGCATTTAATGTAATTAGTCCTAATGATGGTGGGCAATCAATTATTATAAAATCATAATCATCTTTTATTACATCTAATTTTTCTTTTAGTCTTTGTTCTCTTGACATTTGAGAAACAAGTTCTACTTCAGCACCAGCTAAGTTCATATTTGAAGGACATACTTTTAAATTTTTTATAGCTGTATCTTGTAATGTTGATCCTAAATCCACATCATTTATTAATACGTCATATAAAGAATTTTCTACTTCTTTTTCTAGTCCTAAACCACTAGATGCATTACCTTGTGGATCTGCATCTAATAACATTACTTTTTTTCCTTTTTTAGCCAATATACTGCTTACATTTACTGCTGTTGTAGTTTTTCCTACTCCGCCTTTTTGATTGGCTATTGATATAACTCTACTCAAAGTAAACCCTCCTTTTTTTCTATATAATAATATAAAATTTTTATAAATATGTCAATTAATTTTAATAAATTTTAGTAATTATTTATTAATAAAATAAAAAGAATGTTGCATGTGCAACATTCTTATCTAATAGGCTCCTTTAAAGGTTTTCCTTGTCCTCTTGGATATTTGTTTGGAGTATTTTTAATTTTTCTTATTATAATAATATTTCTTTCTAATTCATTATCCAAATTAAATGTTTTTACACTTTCAAATTTCCCTCCTAAAACTTCTATTGCTTTTGTAGAATTTTCCAGTTCTTCCTTGTAATTTGGCCCTTTCATACATATCGCTATCCCTCCTATTTTTAGAAAAGGAAGCATATATTCTAGGATAGTTGTTAAATTTGATACTGCTCTAGTAGTGGCAACATCATATTTCTCTCTATATTCCTTTTTATTTGCTAAATCTTCTGCTCTTGTATGAATTATTTCTAAGTTATTAAGTTTTATTTTCTCAGCTAATTCTTTTATAACATTCAATTTTTTATTTACTGAATCTATTAAAGTAAATTTCTTTTCTTTATTTACAATTTTAAGTGGAATTCCAGGAAATCCACCCCCTGTTCCTATATCTATAATGTTCTCTTTTCCTTGTAAATATTGATTTATAAGAAGTGAATCAACAAAATGTTTCACGATAAACATTTTTTCATCTGTAATTGAAGTTAAATTTATTTTATCGTTCCATTCTAATATTCCTATCATATATTCATAAAATTGTTGTAAATTTTCATGATTAATCTCAATATCACTTTTTTCTATTTGATTCAGAAAAAAATTTTTAAACTCTTCAAAATCCATATTGTATTCCTCTAATTACATATTTATTTATTTTTCTTTTTTAATTGTTCTAAATATATTAAAAGCACTGATATATCTGCTGGTGAAACTCCTGAAATTCTGGATGCTTGGCCTATTGAATAAGGTTTATATTTGTTTAACTTTTGTCTTGCTTCTAATCTTATTCCTTTTATATCATTATAATCTATATTCTCTGGTAAATACTTTTTTTCTAGTTTTTTAAAGTTCTCTACTTGTTTTTCTTGCATTTTTATATAGCCTTCATATTTTACCATTATTTCAACTTCTTCTGTAATTTGTCTATCTAGTTTTGGCCTTTGCTTATCAACTACTTCTAACGATTTATATGAAAGCTCTGTTCTCTTCAAAAGCTCAGAAAGTTTTGTTCCAACTGTAATTTCAGTAGTTCCTTGTGACTTCAAAAATTCATTTGTTTCTTTTGTTGGTTTAACATTCGTTGATTGTAATCTTTCTATTTCTTTTTGTATAGATTCTTTCTTCTTTAAAAATCTATTATATCTTTCTTCAGAAATTAATCCTATTTTATAACCGATTTCTGTTAATCTTAAATCTGCATTATCTTGTCTTAATAAAAGTCTATATTCTGCTCTAGAAGTCATCATCCTATATGGTTCTAATGTACTTTTAGTTACTATATCATCAATCAAAACACCTATATATGCTTCAGATCTATCTAATATTAAAGGTTCTTTTCCTTTTATTTTTAGAGAAGCATTTATTCCTGCTATCAATCCCTGACATGCTGCTTCTTCATATCCAGATGTTCCATTTATTTGTCCTGCGAAAAACATTCCATTAATTTTTTTTAGTTCTAATGAGCTTTTTAATTGAGATGGTTCTATTGCATCATATTCTATTGCATAAGCTGGCCTTGTAAATTCAGCATGTTCAAGGCCTGGAATAGTTCTATACATTTCAATTTGAACATCTTCTGGAAGAGAGGAACTCATTCCCTGTATGTACATTTCCTCTGTATCTACTCCTATTGGTTCAACAAAAATCTGATGTCTTTCTTTATCTGCAAATCTTACAACCTTATCCTCTATTGATGGACAATATCTTGGCCCTGTTCCCTCTATTACTCCAGCATACATTGGAGATCTATTTAAATTTTTTCTAATAATTTCATGTGTTTTTTCATTTGTATATGTTAACCAACATGGAACTTGCTTAAAATCTTCTGGTACTTTATCCTCAAAAGAAAATGGTACTACGTCACTATCTCCCTCTTGTATTTCCATTCTAGAAAAATCTATACTTTTCTTATTTATTCTTGCAGGTGTACCTGTTTTAAATCTTTGTAATTCTATGTTTAATCTTTTCAAACATTCAGACAATTTGTTTGCTGCAGCAACTCCATCTGGCCCACTTTCATAAGAGGTTTCACCTATGTATATTTTTCCCCTTAAATATGTTCCTGTAGCTAATATTACACTATCAACTTCATATATAGCACCAAGATTTGTTTTTACAGCTTTTACTTTTTCATTCTCAACTATTATATCTACTATTTCAGCCTGCTTTATATATAGATTTTCTTGCCTTTCCAATGTATGTTTCATTTCCATTTGATATCTTTTTCTATCAGCTTGAGCTCTTAAAGAATGTACTGCAGGTCCTTTAGATGTATTCAACATTCTTAATTGAATCATTGTTTTATCTATATTTTTGCCCATTTCTCCACCTAAGCTATCTATTTCTCTTACTAAGTGTCCTTTTGAAGTTCCTCCTATATGTGGATTACAAGGCATATTTGCAATACATTCTAAACTAATTGAAAATAATAATGTTTTCATTCCTAATCTTGCTGCTGCAAGAGCAGCTTCACATCCTGCATGGCCAGCTCCAATGACTGCTATGTTATATTTTCCAGCATTATATTCCATTTTATTTTTTCTATTAATTAATTTAATAGTTCTCCTATAATAAAATTTAGGTTTTGGGTTATACCTATAAACCTTTAAATCAATTCTTGTTATTAAGCTCTACTCTAAGAAAACATCTAATTGTTCTTTGTAGAACAATTATTATAAATTTACATTATTTTCCCAAGCAAAATTTAGAAAAGATTTCATTAATAACATCTTCTGTAACTGTTTCTCCTGTTATTTTCCCAAGCTCTTCTAATATTTCTTTCAAACTTCCAGAAATAATATCTATTGGCATTCCACTTTCTATAGTTTCTATTGCTTTTTTTAAATATTTTCTAGAATTAATAATTGAATTCTTATGTCTAATATTAGATACAATCGTTTCTCCATCATTTGCTACTTCTTTTAAGTTAAATAATTTAGAAATTTCATCATATAATTTTTCTATACCATCTCTTGTAAGAGTTGAAATTTCAATAATTTTTTTGCCTGTAGCATTTATTCTTTCATAGTCTATCTCCCTTTTATTTAGGTCAATTTTGTTTAATAAAATTATTGCGTTTTTATTTTTTAATATTTTTAAAATTTTTTCATCTTCATCATTTAATTTTTTACTAATATCAAATATTGCAATAACTATATCACTTTTTTCAGCAACTTCAATAGCTTTCTCGACACCAATTTTTTCCACCTTATCGCTTGCATTTCTAATTCCTGCTGTATCTATTATTTTTATAGGAACACCATCAATTGAAATAAACTCCTCAATTGTATCTCTTGTTGTTCCCTCAATATCAGTAACTATCGCTCTTTCCTCATTTAATATAACATTTAAAAGTGAAGATTTACCGCTATTTGGTCTTCCAATAATTGCAGTAGTAATTCCCTCTCTTAAAATTTTTCCGTTATAAAAACTTTTTTCTAAAGAATCTAATATTTTATCAACTTCTTTTAAAATTTCTAAAATCTTTGTATTAGTAACTTCTTCTAAATCATACTCTGGATAATCAATTGTTGCTTCAATATCTGCTAAAACAGATATTAATTTACTTCTTATTTGACTAATTTTAATAGATAAATTTCCTTCTAATTGCTCTAATGACATCTTTGCTTCTTTATCAGTTTTTGCATTTATAATATCAATAACAGCTTCTGCCTGTGATAAATCAATTCGGCCATTTAAAAATGCTCTTTTTGTAAACTCGCCAGGCTCAGCAATTTCAGCACCATTCTTTATACACAAATCTAAAATTTTGTTCATAATAACAATTCCACCATGTGAATTAATTTCACACATATTCTCTGCAGTATAGCTTTTAGGCGCTTTAAAATAAGAAACAAGTACTTCATCAACAACTTCGCCATTATCTACAATATTTCCATATTTAATTGTGTAACCTTTTATATTTTGAGTATTTTGCGAATTTTTAGGTTTAAATACCTTTTCTAGTATTTTAAAGCTATCTTCTCCACTCATTCTGATTATACCTATTCCACCTATTCCTGGTGCAGTTGATATTGCAACTATTGTACTCATTTCATTCTCCTTTAATAATCTAATAAATTATATCATATACTACTATTAAAATCTATCTAAAAAATAAAAAGGCTATGCGGCGGAGATACTGAAAATCTCTCCGCCGCATATTTTCACAGGAACATTATTCGAGTTCTACAATAAAAATGCCTTCATCTGTAATCTCAAGAATCCTATAATAACAAATTCCTCCTCGTATAGGATTCCACCTGCTATAGGATCTTCTACTAAGAAAATCGAAATCTATCAATTTTTTAATTGAAGCATAGGTGTCCTCGTTGACAGGCCCTAATAGATTTTCAGACAAATCTGTAAATTTCTCGATTTCCTCTTTTTGAAAAGTTTTAGTGATGGCTCTGCTTCGATGTCCATTTTGATCCATTTGAGCAAATACCTCTGCATAAAACATTCCTATAGTGTTATACGCTCCTGTTTTTCCAATCCTTTTAACCCGATTTACTGTCATGGTTAATCCTGCCTTTCATAAATTTATTTTGCGGATTGCAGTATTATTATATCACAATTTACATAATATTTCAAATTTGTAAACAAAAAAGTCAAAGTATAGCAATTCAATTTCAACAATATCATCCTCACTTTGACTTCAGATTTCATATTATTTTAAAGATACAACCACTTTTCTATATGGCTCTTCACCAATACTATATGTTTTAACCTTTTCATTTTCTTGTAATTTTGTATGAATTATTTTTCTTTCATATGCTGACATTGGCTCTAACGTTATTGATTTTCTTGTTTTTATAACAGTACCTGCAATTTTTAAAGCTAAATTTTCTAAATCTTTTTCTCTTTTTTCTCTAAAACCACTTATATTTACTACTACTTTTATTCTTTCCCCATAATCTTTTTTAGCTATATTTGAGATTACTGTTTGAATACTATTTAATACTTCTCCCCTATATCCTATTAAGAATCCTGTATCATTTCCATTTATTTCTACTTTTATTAATTCTTCATCTTCTTTTATTTCATAACTTATTTCTTGTCCATTTGGAAGATTTTTAATAAACTCATCTAAAAAGACTTTAATTCTTTTAATTGCTTCAGTCTTATCTACAGGTCCTTCTTTAACAGCTTTAGGTTTTGATTTATTTGAATTTTTTGGCTCGTCTTGAATATCTTTTAATCTCATCTCAACTTTTACAACTCTTGGAGTTAATATACTAAAAAAGCTTCTCTTTTCATCAGATTCTAATATTTTTATATCAACTTTGTTTTTTGAAACTTTTAATTCTTTCAAACCTTTTTCTATCGCTTCAGTTGAAGTTTTTCCTTCGAATACATATACTTTATTTTCCATTATAGTTATGCTTCCTCCTCTTCTTTAAAAAACTTATTTACAACTATTCTTTCAACTATCATAAGTAAATTACTAACTAACCAATAAAGAGCTAAACCTAATGGTGCAATAAGTGCTATACTTACAGTCATTGCTGGCATTAATATAGACATTTGCTTATTCATTTCTGTAACCATATCCTCTTCTTCTGATTTATTTTCTACATTTTCATTCTTATTTTCAACATCTTCTGTTTTCTCTTTTTTATCTTCATTTTTGTTGTTTTGCAATGTTTTCTTATTTAAACTCATAGTTAATCTTGTTGAAATCAATGATGTTAAAACATATAAAGCTGGTATTACATAAACTTTCCAATTTGTATAATTTTGTGTTGGAATATCACTTAAATCTAATCCAAAAAAGTCCATATTTATTCTAACATTTTCATCAGTACCAGACATTTCTTTTATTATAGCAATTTCTCTATATGCAGCTCTTGCACCTGATTTTTCTTCAACAGCTTGCGCATATGAATTTAATGTTTCGCTATCTATATGCTTCATATATGTTAATGGTCTACTTACTAAATAAAACATTGATAATACAATAACTATTTGTATTATTGAACTTAAACATCCACTAAATGGACTCATATTTTCCCTTTTATATAAATCCATTAATTCTTGACTTTGTCTTACTTGGTCATTACTATATTTATCTTGAATTTCTTTAACTTTAACTTGAATTTTTGCTGATTTTTTCATAGTTTTTTGCTGTTTTATAGAAATTGGCATCATTAGTAATTTTAAAATAATTGTAAAAATAATTATAGCAAAACCATAATTATTTACTATTCCATAAATATAATTAAGTAAATAACCAAATATATTTGCAATAAAATTAAACATATTTTCCTCCCTAATTTAATGGATCATATCCACCTTTTGAAAATGGATTACACCTTAAAATTCTCTTAATTCCTTTTAAAGTGCCTTTTACTGCTCCATATTTATTTATCGCTTGTTTTGTATATTCTGAACATGTTGGATAAAACTTACATCTAGTTCCAAGATGAATAGAGATATGTTTTTGATAAAATTCAATCATCTTAATCATTATTTTCTTCATATTCTTCCCCTAACGCATCCGCTTTTTTCAATGTTCTAATAAAATTATTTTCTATATCTTTAAATGTAATATCTTCTATGTTTTTTTCTTTATTTATAACGACTAAAAAATTATATCCTTTTTTTATTATTTTTTCAAAATTTTTGTAGTTTTCTCTTATTAAGCGTTTTATCCTATTCCTTTTAACAGCTTTCCCCTGCTTTTTTGAAATTGCTATTCCTAATTTATTAAAATCTTTTGTTGTTTTTTGAATATAAAAATGAATATACTCGCCATAATAAAATTTTCCTTTTGAAAAAAGATTTTTAAATTCATAATTTTTTTTAATCATTATCGTATTTTTCATAATTACTTATTTTCCCTTCTTTCACTTTGCTCCCTAGTCTTTTAAAAATAGTATTAAATAATTAATTATCAAAAAGAAATTCAGTAACTATATAATTATTATTAAAAAAAGGGCGCTACTTGCCCTCTTTTCAATTTTAAACAGAAATCTTTTTTCTTCCTTTATTTCTTCTTGCCTTTAAAACACTTCTTCCAGCTCTAGTTTGCATTCTTTTTCTAAAACCATGAACTTTATTTCTTTGTCTTTTTTTAGGTTGATAAGTTCTTTTCATTTTGCACCTCCTAATTTATATAAATTTTATTTTAATCTTTAAATTTTTAATAAATACTTCATATTTATCCACAAGTAATATAGATTATACAATAAAAACTTCAAAAAAGTCAAGCAATTCCTAAAATTTGTCTTTTTTTATATAAATTTTTATTATTAAATTTTATTAAATTTTAACTTGATATTTAAGAATATTTTTGATATTATATGAACACAATGGGAAAAAGTAATTTATAGTTTTCCACAGATTGTTGATTCTTTATTTCTTGGGGAAATAATAGCTTTGCGATTTTTATGTGGAAAACATTGTGGATAACTTAACTATAGAAAGGTGGATTTCTTAAATAAAATGTATTCAGATAAAAATGATTTACTTACAAAAGCAAAAGATTTATTAAGAGACGAAATGACAACTATTTCATATACAACATGGATTAAAAATTTAGAAATAGAATCAATAAATGATAATAAAATTGTTTTAATTGCTTTATCAAAAATGCAAAAAGATGCTATAGAATCTAGATTATTTGATTTAGTTTCAAATACATTTAATTTTATAACAAATAAAAATTGTGAAATAGAAATTATAGAAAAAAGCCAAGAAAGTCAAAATCATGAGTTTATCGAAGAAAAAACTGATTTTATTAATACAGAAAATTATACTAACAGTTTTTTAAATCCAAAATATACTTTTGATAATTTCGTAATTGGAAATAATAATAAATTTGCTCAAGCTGCTGCATACGCAGTTTCTGAATCACCAGCAATAGCATACAATCCTCTTTTTATATATGGGGGAGTAGGACTTGGAAAAACACATCTTATGCACGCAATTGGAAATAAAATAATCCAAAATAATCCTAATACAAAAATTTTATATGTAACCTCTGAACAATTTATAAATGAACTTGTTAATTCTATAAAAGATGCTAATTATAAAAATGAATTATTTAGAAATAAATATAGAAATATTGATGTTTTATTAATAGATGACATTCAATTTATTGCAGGAAAGAAAACTGGACAAGAAGAATTTTTCCATACTTTTAATACTTTACATCAAAATGGAAAGCAAATTATCATTTCCAGTGATAAACCTCCAAGAGATATACCTCTTTTAGAAGAAAGACTAAAATCAAGATTTGAATGGGGGATATTAGCAGATATTTCAATGCCTGATTATGAAACACGTTTAGCAATTCTTAGAAAAAAAGTTCAAACAGAAAAAATAATAATAGATGATTATATTTTATCTGTTATAGCTACAAAAATTGATTCAAATATTCGTGAACTTGAAGGAGCTCTAAATAAAATTGTTGCTTATGCAGCTCTAACACATAGTCCAATTACTATAGAAATTGCTGAAAAATCAATTAATGATATTGTTCTTCAAAAAGAAAAAGTAATTTCTTCTGATTACATACAAGAGGTTGTTGCTAAATATTTTAATATTGATAAAAAAGATTTGATTTCAACTAAAAAATCTAACGATATAGCATTTCCTCGTCAAATAGCAATGTTTCTTTGTAGAACAGTAGCACGGTATGTCTCTTCCAAAAATTGGAATGGATTTTGGAAATAGAGACCACACAACAGTTATGCATGCAGTAAATAAAATAGAAAAAGAAGTAAAAGAAAAAACAAATACAAAATTAATTGTGGAAAGTGTGAAAAATATAATTCAAGATTCAAAATAATTGATATATTAATATAAATTAATTAAAAAAGAAATTCTTGTTTTACAAACATATTTTTTACTAAAGAATAGCTATTAACTCTTACGGAAAAGCGACAAAGGATTTCCACAAGATGATGTGAAAATCTTGTATAAATCTTGTTAATAACTAACAATTCACAAATGATATTGAATAATGTGGAAAAAAGCAAAAATTATTCACAGACTTTTGCACATAATTTTTATTAGGGAAATAGAGGTTTTTAAAAGTTTTCCACAAAATTCACAAGCTCTATAACTAATACTACTATTTATATTATTTAATAAAGGAGAAAAAAAGATGAAAGTTATTTGTGAAAAAGAAAAAATTCTTAAAGGTATTAATTCCGTTATAAATGGTGTTGCTTCAAAAACAACAATGCCTATATTAGAAGGAATACTTATTCAAACAAATGATAATGAATTAAAGTTAACATCTTATGATCTAGAAATAGGAATAGAATATATTGTTGAAGCACAAATAGAAGAACAGGGAAATACAGTTGTAAATGCTATAATGTTCAGTGAAATTATAAAAAGATTACCTTCATCTGAAATAAAACTTACTCTAAATGATAATAATTTATTAGAAATAGAATGTGAAGGATCTTTATATAAATTAGCAACTATGAATCCTGATGAATTTCCAGAATTACCAAAAATTAATGTAGATAATTCAATAGAAATTGAGCAAACAGTATTAAAAAATATGATAAGAAAAACAATTTTTGCTGTAAGTACAGAGGAGAATAGACCAATATTTACAGGATGTTTATTTGAAGTAATAGAAAATAAATTAAATGTTGTTGCAGTTGATGGATATAGATTAGCTATAAAAAGTAATAATTTAAATGGAAATAAAAATAGCTTTAGTAGTGTAATTCCTGGAAAAACACTAAATGAAGTAAATAAAATAATATCTGATTCTTTTGATACAGTGAAAATAGGAATATCAAGAAATCAAGCATTATTTGAAATGGAAAATTGTAAAATAGTAACAAGACTTTTAGATGGAGAATTTTTAAAATATTCAAATACAATACCACAAAATTGGGAAACAAGAATAAAAGTTAATAAAAATAATATTCAAAATTGTTTTGAAAGAATTTCACTAATTTCTGCATCTTCAATTGAAAAAGAAAAGAAATACCCAGTAAAAATAAAAATAGAAGTAGGAAAAGTTACAATTTCTTGTGCAAATCAAACAGGTGATGCTAAGGAAGAAATATTTGTTGATACAGAAGGAAAAGAACTTGAAATTGGATTTAATCCTAGATTTTTCTTAGATGCTTTAAAAGCAATTGATGATGAGGAAGTATATATAGAATTTGGAACTAGTAGATCTCCTTGTATTATAAAACCAATAGAGGACGGAGACTATATATATATGATATTACCAATAAAAATGAAAGAATAATTATGTATATTAATAAAATTGTATTAGAAAATTTTAGAAATTATAAAAATCAAGAAATAATTTTAAATAAAAATATAAATATTATATATGGAAATAATGCTCAAGGAAAAACGAATATAATTGAGTCTATATTCTTATGTGCTTATCGGAAAATCTTTTAGAGCTAAAAAAGATAATGAATTAATCAAATTTGATGAAGAAAAAGCAAAAGTAAATTTATTTTATGAAAAAGTGGATAGGCAAGGAAATATAACTCTTGAAATAAATGATAAAAAGACTTTTTTTTCAAATGGAGTAAAACAAAATAAAATAAGCGATATAGTTGGGAAAATAAATGTAGTTATATTTACTCCAGATGATATAGAAATAATAAAAGAAGGACCACAAAAAAGAAGAAGATTTCTAGATATGATGATAAGTTCTTTAAGACCAAATTATATTCATTTATTAAATACATATAACAAAACATTAGAGCAAAGAAATAATTATTTAAGGCAAATAAAATATGAAAATAAAAATCCACAAATGCTTGATATATGGGATGAGCAATTATCAGAATATTCTTTTAAAATATATGAATATAGAAAAAGTTTTATAGAAAAAATATCAAATTCAATTGAAACAATCCACAGTTTAATAACAAAAAGTGGAAAAGAAATTGTAAAAATAAGATATATTTCAAATAGTAAAGATCAAAAAAACTTTTTAGAAAATTTAAAAAAGTCAAGAAATATAGATATAAAAAGAGGATTTACAGCAACAGGTATACATAGAGATGATTTTATGATATATATAAATGATAGACCTGTTTCAATATTTGGTTCACAAGGACAACAAAGAACAATGGTTCTTGCACTTAAACTTTGTGAATTAAAAATTGTGAAAGAGGAAATAGGAGAAAGTCCAATACTTCTTTTAGATGACTATATGTCTGAGTTAGATGAAAAAAGAAGAAAAAGTTTTTTAGAGAATATAGAAGGAAATCAAGTAATAATAACATGTACAGATAAAATTAATTTAAAAAAAGAAACATCTTTTTTTTACGTTGAAAATGGTATTTGCAATTTAGAATAATTGAAAGGAAGAATAAAATGTATTTACATATTGGTAGTGGAATTATTATTAATAGTAAAAATATAATAGCAATATTTAATATTGAATATGTAAAAAATACAAAAGAATATAAAAATATTTATAAAGAATTAGAAGAAAAAAATATGATAGAAAGTGTAGATAAAAATAAAGAAATTTCTTTTATATTAACAGAAAATAATAAAGAAGTAAAAGCATATATAACAAATATTCGGTGTAAATGCGATTGCAAAAAGATTAGCTTAAGTCAAGTAGGAGGGAAGAAATGGAAAAGTTTGAGCATGAGTATAATGCAGAACAAATACAAGTTTTAGAAGGATTAGAAGCAGTAAGAAAAAGACCTGGAATGTATATAGGTAGTATTTCTGTTAGAGGATTACATCATTTAGTATATGAAATTGTTGACAACGCTGTTGATGAAGCTTTAGCAGGATATTGTAATCATATAAAAGTTACAATAGAACCAGGAAATATAATATGTGTAGAAGATAATGGTAGAGGAATACCTGTAGACATACATGAAAAAACCGGATTGTCAGCAGCAGAAACAGTTTATACAGTTTTACATGCTGGAGGAAAATTTGGAGGAGACAGTGGATATAAAGTTTCTGGAGGACTTCATGGAGTAGGAGCTTCTGTTGTAAATGCATTATCAGAATGGACAGAAGTTACAATTCAAAGAGATGGTGGAATTTTTGAAATGAAGTTTGAGAGAGGAAAAACAGTAAAAACTCTTGAAAGAATCGGAGATTCAGATAAGACAGGAACAAAAGTTAGATTTTATGCTGATTCAACCATTTTTGAAACACTAGAATATGAATACGAAGTATTAGAAAATAGATTTAGAGAAATGGCATTTTTAACTAAAGGATTAAAAATAGAGCTTACAGATTTGAGACCTGAAGTTCCAAAAACAGCTAATTTCTGCTTTGAAGGTGGATTAAATTCATTTGTTGAATATTTGAATAGAGGAAAAGAAAATATTCACCCACAACCAATTTATATAGAAAAAGAAGGAGAATATCCTGTAGAGATTGCACTTCAATATACTACTAGTTATTCTGAATGTATTTATACATTTGTTAATAATATTAATACTATAGAAGGTGGAACACATTTAGAAGGATTTAAAAGAGCTTTAACAAAAGTATTTAATGATTATGCAAGAGAAAAAGGAATTTTAAAAGAAAAAGATCCAAATTTACTTGGTGATGATATAAGAGAAGGAATAACAGCAGTTATTTCTGTAAAAGTAAAAGAACCTCAATTTGAAGGACAAACTAAAACAAAGCTTGGAAATAGTGAAGTTGCAGGAATTGTTCAGTCAATGGTAAATGAAAATTTAGGAAATTTCTTAGAGGAAAATCCAAATATTGCAAAAGCAATTTTGGAAAAATGTATTAGTGCTTCTCGTGCTAGAGAAGCAGCAAGAAAAGCAAGAGAATTAGTAAGAAAGAAGAATTCATTAGAAACATCAACACTTCCTGGAAAATTAGCAGATTGTAGTAGTAAAATACCAGATGAATGTGAAGTATACATTGTTGAGGGAGATTCAGCTGGAGGTAGTGCAAAACAGGGAAGAGATAGAAAATTTCAGGCAATTCTTCCTCTTTGGGGTAAAATGCTTAATGTAGAAAAATCAAGAGCAGATAAGATATATGGAAATGATAAATTAAATCCAGTTATATTAGCTATTGGAGCGGGAATAGGAAATGAATTTGATATAACTAAAATTAGATATGGTAAAGTAATAATAATGGCAGATGCTGATGTTGATGGAGCACATATTAGAACTTTATTACTTACATTTTTCTTTAGATACATGAGACCATTAATAGAAAATGGAAATGTGTATCTTGCACAACCTCCTTTATATAAATTTTCTAAAAAAGGAATGGAAGATTTATATTGGTATGAAGATGATATGACAGGAGCATTTAAAATTCTGGAAGAAAGAGGCGTTGAAAGAGATCAGGTTAATATACAAAGATATAAAGGTTTAGGAGAAATGAATCCAGAACAATTATGGGAAACAACAATGAATCCAGAAACAAGAATTTTAGTAAAAGTTACTATGGATGATGCAATTTCTGCAGATCAAATTTTCTCTTTACTTATGGGAGATGATGTAAATCCAAGAAGAGAATTTATTGAACAAAATGCTAAATATGTAAAAAATCTAGATATATAAATATTATAAAATGATAAGGCATAAAGATTACTCTTTATGCCTTTATCACGAATAAAACTTATATTAACTTTCAGCGAAGACCAATATACATAATAGTCTAACCTAATGTATATTACTATACAAATAAGCTATATATTACATATATAAATCTATAGCTAGACCACAAATCCACTCTAAATAGCAATCTTCATCCTAAATAGGACTAAAAACAACCACTTTTGAATAAAAGAATAATCATAATTTAAAATATATTACATACTTTTCAAATCCATTTATATAAAAAAATTAAAGAACTATCAAGCACATAATATACTCTTTGTAACCAACATAAAATACTAAGAAGATCTTCTCAATATTTTATATCTTAACTCGAACTTTAATTACTAATAACATATTTTATATATAATAAGAATTAAACTTATTATATATAAAATACTAATTAATAATTAAACTCTAAATTAGGCTAATATAAATTTTATAGTAATATTATGTGCAAAAAAAAAATATATATGCAAATTTTAAAATGTTAAATTTTTAAAGAATTGTATAATTTTAATTTCAAAAATTTTCCTTAATAAATTCTTAAGAGTTTCTCTATTTTTTCTTAATAAACTTCTGTTATAATGAAAATGATAAAAAAAGAATATGTTATAATTAAATTTTAAACGAAGAAAAGGATGGTCTATATGTATAATATTTTAGTTTGTGATGATGATAAAGAAATTGTAAAAGCAATAGAAATTTATCTTACAAAAGAAGGATATAATGTTTTAAAATCATATGATGGGGAAGAATGTTTAAATGTAATAAAAAATAATACAATACATTTAGTTATTTTAGATATTATGATGCCTAAAAAAGATGGAATAGAAACTTTGAGTGAAATAAGAAAAAAATATTCTATTCCTGTAATAATGCTTTCTGCAAAATCTGAAGATGAAGATAAAATAAAAGGATTGAATATTGGTGCTGATGATTATGTAACTAAACCATTTAATCCATTGGAGTTAATTGCAAGAGTAAATTCTGGAATAAGAAGGTACACAAAACTTGGTAAATTAGAAGATTCAGAAAATAAAAATGTTTTTCAAACAGGAGATTTAATAATTGATGATAATTTAAAAAAAGTTTTAGTAGAAGGGAAAGAAGTTAAATTAACACCAACAGAATATAACATATTAAAATTTTTACTTATTAATAAAGGAATCGTTTTTTCAATAGAACAAATTTATGAAAATGTATGGGAAGATGAGGCATATAGTGCTGAAAATATAATTGCTGTGCATATAAGGCATATTAGAGAAAAAATAGAGATAAATTCCAAGGAACCTAAATATTTAAAAGTTATATGGGGAATTGGATATAAAATAGAAAAAATTGATTAAAATAAAGGAGATATAAAATGAAAGAAAGTAAAATTTTAAAAATATTTTGTTATATTTTAATCCCGATTTTAATTTTAGTTATTCTTTTTTCAGTGTTTTATGAGTTATGTAAAAAAGAATATACTGAAAAAGATATTTCTAATAAAGAATATTTTAAAACTGATTCTTTTTTATCAAACTATATGAATATTTTAAGTAGCGAAACAACAAATTTAATTTTTAGCCATGATAATTATAAAAGTATACAAGATGGAGATTATGAAATATGTTATGAAAAAAGTTTGTATAATATAAAAGATTTATATTATATTATCTTTTATGAAAAATTTGCTATTACAAATGTTGAATTAACAGCAGAAACAAATTCTGTTGAAAAGATAAAAAATTTTATAGAGAATAAATCTTCTAAAAAGGCCAATATTATAAATGGAATTGTAGATGCTGATTCGGAATTAATAGAAAACAAAGCTATACAATATTTTGATAATTTTAAAAATAAATATTATACTATAAAAGATAATGAAGAAAATCAATATAATGAAATGGGTCAAGATGAAGAATATATATATTTACAAGAATATGGGGACATTCTTTATAAACAATGGCATGATACTAGTATTAAAGATTTACAAATATTTACTTCATATAAGGAGGAAATTGTAAAATCAGAAATAGATATATTTTTAACAAATTTAATAAATGAATTAAGTCCTTATGAAGATGTACTTTTATATTCTATTCCAATAAGTACAATATTATTATGTATCATTTCTATTTATCTAATTATTTCAATAGGACACACAAAAGGTAAAGAAGAAATAGATATAAATGATTTTGATAAAGTTCCTATAGAAATTATTCTTATTGTAGATTGTATAGTAGTTAGTTTGGTATTTATTTTTATAGATAATATTAGATTTGAAAATTCTTATTCTTTTTTAATTAGTTTAGTTTTAACAAGTTTCTTTTTAATATACATAGTATGTTTTTTAACAGTGGTAACGATAATAAAAAGAATAAAAGCAAAAATTTTATTAAAAGAATGTATAGTAATAAAAATTTTTAAATGGTGTTTTGGAATAATAAAAATAATATGGAAAAAGATAAAAGAGATTTTTAATAAAGTAAAAAAAGATTTTGACAATATAAAAAGTTCATGGCCATATGAAATAAAAATTATTCTTTTTATAGTTTGCATATTTTTTATGGCATTAGGAGTTATAATAATTTTCAAAGAATTAGGGCTTTTTATAGATATAGTAATTTTTGGATTTTTATTATATGAATTCTTAATTGATGTTGGTTGTTATTTAAAAATAGAAAATCATTTAAAGGAAATGTATAATGGTGAGCATACTAAAAAAATTAATTCTAAAGAGTTTCCTAAGAAATTTCAAAATGTTGTAAAATATATAAATGATATTTCAACAGGGTTTGAGAATGCAATAGATGAGGGAATAAAATCAGAAAGATTGAAAACAGAACTTATAACAAATGTTTCACATGATATAAAAACACCATTAACATCAATAATAAATTATGTTGATTTGTTAAAGGATGAAAAAATAGACAATAGCAAGGCTAAAGAATATATAAATGTTTTAGAAAATAAATCTCAAAGATTAAAAAAATTAACAGAAGACTTAATAGAAGCTTCAAAAGCATCTTCTGGAAATGTTAAATTAAATATAGAAGAAATAAATATTAATGAATTAATAAAACAAACTACAGGTGAATTTGAAGATAAATTTAAAGAAAAAAATTTAAATATTATATGTACAATACCAAAAGAAATATTATATATCAATGCAGATAATAGATATATGTATAGAATTATAGAAAATCTTTTTAGTAATATTTCGAAATATGCATTAGATAATTCAAGAGTATATATTGACGTAAAAAAAGAGTTTGGAAAAGTAAAAATAGAAATTAAAAATATATCACAAGATAAATTAAATATTTCTGTAGATGAACTAATGCAAAGATTTGTAAGAGGAGACAAAGCTAGAACTACAGAAGGTTCTGGGCTTGGAATATCAATTTCAAAGAGCTTGACAGAAATACAAAATGGAAAATTTGAATTGCAAATTGATGGAGATTTGTTTAAAGTTCAATTAGAATTCGATTTATTAAAATAAAGTAAAAAACTCAAAATATTATTCTTAATATTTTGAGTTTTTTTATATAATAGAATTGTTAAAAATTAAAAATAAATGTGAAAATAGCATTGACTAAATGAAAAAAGTGTTGTATTATAACTAAAATTTAAGAAAAGGAGGGAATGTAAATAAAAAAGGAGTTTACAACTCAAAGCTGGCTTCCTTTTGATAAAATTCTCGAAAATGGAATTATAGTTAGAAAAAATTCGTATGTAAAAATAATAAGAGTTATACCGATTAACTATGATTTAAAATCAAATTTAGAGAAAGAAGCTATTTTAAATTCTTATAAATTATTTTTAAAAACTTGTGATTTTAATATTCAAATACTTATTCAAAGTAAAAAAGAAAATCTTTCAAAACATTTTTGTAATCTAAAGGAAATTTCCGAAAAAGAAGAAAATAAAAAAATACAAGAGATATCTGAAAAATATATTGAATTTATCAAAAATAAAAGTGAAGAAAATAAATCTTCGTCAAAAAATTTTTATATTATAGTTAAATATGATTTAGAGTTAAATCAAAAAGATGATAATAATATAAATCAAAATATAGCATTTAATTTTTTAAATGAATGTTTTTTCAAAATAAAAGAATCTTTGTCAAGATGTGGAAATATTGTTTATGATGTAAAATCTAAGAAAGAATCAGAAGAAATTTTAATATCTTTTTTTAATCCCCAAATAAAATAGAAATGTATAAGTTGTAAAGGAGAGTGGTCGTAATAGAAGACTTTTATTTAGGTACTTTAAATTCAAAAGATAAAATGGCACCTAGTTATATAAATAATAAAAATCCAAAGTATTTAGAAATAGATGGAAAATTTTACTCAGGAATTTTAATACTTGATTATTATAGAGAATATAATGAAATTATTTTTAAAAATTTAATTAACACAAATGTAAATATGAATATTGCTATTTTTTATGAAAAGCAAGATACATATAAAACCATTAAAGATTTAACGTATTTTATAGGTAATGTAGGTGTTGATTTAAAATCTGGAAATGCAAATCGTCAAGATATTGATATTGCAGCGTATAGCTATAATGATGCTAAATACATAAGAAAAGAAATGCAAGTAAATAATGAAGATTTATATTTTTTATATTGTTATATAAATATTATTTCGGATAGTGAAAAAGAAATGGAAAGAAATTTAAGCAAAATTGAAGGAATTCTCCAATCATCTGGAATGGCAACAAGAAAGGCAAATTTTAGAGAAGAACAAGTTTATATGTCAACTATACCTTTAATGAATAATGAAAATGATATAAAAGATGTTTCTAGAAGAAATATTTTAAGTAATGGATTAATTGCAACATATCCATTTATATCATCTACTATATGTGATGAAGAAGGAATTTTTATAGGTACAAATATATATAATAATTCAATGATTTTAGTTGATAGATTTAATAAGGAAAAATATAAAAACGCGAATATGTGTATTTTTGGTACTAGTGGAGCAGGAAAATCTTTTTATACAAAACTTTTAATATTAAGATACAGGATATTGGGATTAGATCAATATATTATAGATCCAGAAAGAGAATATGATAAATTATGTGAAAATTTAGGAGGAGTATGTATTAAATTTGGACCAGCTTCAGAGAATTATATAAATGTTTTTGATATAAGAGAGGAAGAAATTGAAGATGAAAAAGGATATTTAACTACAAAACTTGGAAAATTAAGAGGATTTTTTAGTTTGGTATTTGGAGAATTAAATGAAGAAACTGTGGCGCTTTTAGAGGAAAAATTAATAGAAGTATATAAGCAAAAAGGAATTACTTTTGATGATAATTCTTTATATATAACAGATAAAGATAATTCTAGAAGATTTAGAATTAGCCAAGAAATGCCAATTTTGGAAGACTTGTATAAAATCTTAGAAAAGGACAAAAAAACCATTTTTTTAAAAAGAAAATTGTATCCATTTATATATGGTTCATTAAAATTTCTAAATAATTATACAAATGTACAGTTTGATAATAAATTAATTGTTGCAGATATTTATGAATTAGGAGAAGATAATTTAAAATATGGGATGTATATTTTTACAGAACTTTTTTGGTCAAAAATAAAAAAAGATAGAACAAAAAACAAGGCAATATACTTAGATGAAATTTGGAGATTAATTGGGGTTACTTCAAATAAATTTGTGGCAAGTTTTATTTATAAGATATTTAAAACTATTAGAAAATATGGTGGTAGTGCGGTTGCAATTACACAAGATGTTTCTGATTTATTTAGTTTAGATAATGGAACATATGGAAAAAGTATTTTAAATAATTCAAGCATAAAATCATTTTTTTCTTTGGAAGAAGAAAACATAATGATTCTAGAAAAATATGCAAATATATCTGAAAAAGAAAAAATAGAAATTAAATCTTTAAAAAGAGGAGAAGCATTGATGTTTATAGGCGATAATCATATATTAGCTAAAGTTGATGTTTCTAATGAAGAAAAGGAGATGATAATTTGAAAATATTAACAGCAATTGGAAATCCATATATAAATGAAAAATTAAGTAAATATGAGAAAATAGAGGTTGTTGGAAAAGATATACAATATCAAGAGGGAATATTAGAGATATTAGAAAGTCAAAAAGATATAGATATTTTATTATTAAGTAATGAATTACCAGAAGAATATGATTTTAAGGAATTAATAAGGAAAATAAAAAAATTAAAAGAAACTATAGAAATTATTATTTTTTTGAAAGAGAAAAATGAAGATATTGAAAATTTTTTAAATAGTAAAAATATATATAAAATTTATTATTTGGATGATATTGATTTTGATGAATTTATTGATAATTTTACATTTAAAATTAAAAATGAAAATACAGAAATTAGCAAAGAAATAAATAATTTAAGAGATTTAATATTAAATAGTAATAAAAATATAGAAATTAATAGAGAAGAAACAAGCAGTAATTTAAAAAAAGGAAACAAAAAATTTGATAAAAATAAAATTTTAGATTTACGGTTATAATTTTTATGAAGATGATAGTAAAATAATTGTTATTACAGGTGTATTTGGGGTAGGGAAAAGCATATTTTCTTGCTTACTTGCAAAACAAATTGCAACTCAAAATAAAAAAACTTTATTGATAGATTTTGATATTTTAAACAATAGTATTAGTACATTATTTGAAAATAAAAAATTAATTAAGAATGAGTTTCTTAATAATTCAATAAATAAAATTAATAAAAATCTAGATGTTTTATGCAAGGTTGAAAATATTATAAATGTAAATGATAATATGGAAATTTATAAAATACAAGAAATATTAAACATGTTAAAAAGAGATTATGATTTTATTGTAATAGATACATCATCAAGAATCGATTTAAAATATGTAAAACTAATTTTGACAAATGGAGATAAAATAATTTTCTTAGTTGAACCTAATATTCTTGAATTGAAAAAGACGAATAACTTGTTAGAAGTATATATTAATGACTTTAACATAGATGTTGATAAAATAAAAATAGTTTTTAATAAAGTAAATAAATACCAGATTGCAGAAAGTATTTTGGAAGAATTCTTTTCAGAATTTGAAATTATTGGGAAAATAGAATATGAGGAAAAATATAATCTTTTTATAAATAGAAAATTAAATAATTTTGTCAATAGCTCTGGATACGAAAAAATATATAAAAAAATTTTAGAAGTGCGGATAAAAAAATTAATGGAGGAAATATATGGCAGAACTTGCTTTAGAAATAAATGATGACATAGAATTAAATAATAATATTATTAAAAATATAAATCAGAAAGTTCAAGAAGATCAAACAAACTTTATTCAAAGTAGTCTAGGAAAGGCAATAAATAGTGCTCTTGATATAGGAATAAAAGCTATATTACCAGACTTAATTGAAGATGAAGTAATAGATATAAAAGATTGTATTCTACAAAATGGATTTAAAGAAGGATTAAAACAAGTAATTGAATCAGCTATTAATTTAGGAAAAAGTGCAATAGGACTAGTAACTGGAAATTTTGAAAATACAAATCAAATTAGACTAGCAGTTAAAAATGGAGGTATACTTGATAAAACTTCTGATTTATTAGACTATGCTATTAATTTAGCAAATAAAAAAGATTTAGTTAATGATTCTATTACAAATTTAATAAAAAAAGGAAAGAATAGTATAATAAGTTCCATAAGTGACAAAATTGAAGAAACCTTAACAAATCAAATAAAAGCTGTTGAGAAATTAGAAAAATATTGTCAAAATTGGAATGAAGCTTACGGAAATCAAGATATTTCAAAAATGGATAAAGCATATAAAAATATAGAAAATTATCTTTCAAAAACAATACCATTTGAATCAATAATTAATAATGCTAGAAGAATAGAAAATCTACATAATTTAATAAAAAATAACGGAAATAATTTTAATCTTACCGAAAATGAAATAAAATTAGCTGAACAACTAAAGTAATTGATAAGTAATATATTTAGCGATGACTTTATTTATATTTTGGCTTGATTTTTTAGTAATATTTTTATATAATGCATTTGAAAATATTATGAAAAGAGGGTAATTAATGGATAGGCAAGATGGAAAAATAATCGAAAGAAATATTGAAACAGAAATGAAAACAGCATATATTGATTATGCAATGAGTGTTATAGTTTCTCGTGCTCTACCAGATGTTAGAGATGGATTAAAACCAGTTCATAGAAGAATTCTTTATTCTATGTATGAAGATGGAATAACATCAGATAAACCATATAGGAAATGTGCTAATACGGTTGGATCTGTTTTAGGAAGATATCATCCACATGGAGATGCTTCAGTATATGATGCAATGGTAAGACTTGCTCAAGATTTTTCTATGAGATATACGTTAATAGATGGACA
>CANROH010000017.1 GCA_947632185.1 uncultured Clostridia bacterium | reverse complement strand
ATTCGGGTGTCGCCAAGTGGTAAGGCATCGGACTCTGACTCCGACATTCGTTAGTTCGAATCTAACCACCCGAGCCAGATAAAAGCTTGTATCAAGAGATACAGGCTTTTTGTTATGAAACAATTAAAAGAAAAAGCCAAAGCAAATATTTTTCCAAAAATTTGTTTTGCTCGCTTGTAGTTTATTTAATAATATTGTATAGTAGTTAATATAGGAAATGAGAATAAGCAGATGTAGTTTTGCCGACAAAATTACGATTTTTCGTATGATATCTTGATGAATTTTTTTTGCAATTATTGAAAAAATATAATTAATATGTGATAATTTATTTTGTAAATAATTTACATATATAATATTTTAATATAAATTTTAATAAAAAGGGGGAAAAATAATGTCAGAAAGATTTGTTTTAAATGAAACTGCATATTTTGGTAGAGGAGCAAGAATTGAACTTGCAAATGAAATTAAATCAAGAGGTTTTAATAGAATACTTGTTGTAACAGATAAGTCACTTTTAGAATATGGCGTTACAACAAAAGTTACAACTATTCTTGATGAGGCAGGTATTAGTTATGACATTTATTCTGAAATAAAACCAAATCCAACTGTTACAAATGTTCAACAAGGTGTTGATAAGGCAAGAGAATTTGGAGCTGATTGTATAGTAGCTGTAGGTGGAGGATCTAGTATTGATACAGCAAAAGGAATTTCAATAATAATTACAAATCCGGATAGATATGATGTAGTATCTTTGAATGGTGTATCTAATACATTAAATAAAGGTTTACCAGTAATTGCTCTTCCAACAACGCATGGAACTGCAGCAGAAGTAACAATAAATTATGTTATTACAGACGAATCAAGACGAGTAAAAATGGTTTGTGTGGATCCACATGATATACCAATTTTGGCAATTGTTGATTCTGAACTTATGGAATCATTACCAAAAGGAACCGCTGCAGCTACAGGACTTGATGCTTTAACACATGCAGTTGAAGGATATATAACAAAAGCTCATAATACAATGTCAGATATGTTTCATATGAAGGCTATAGAATTAATATTTGAAAATTTATCAAAAGCTGTAAATGATAAAGATAGAAAAGCTATTGAAAATATGGCTCTTGCACAATATATTGCAGGAATGGGATTTTCTAATGTGGGACTTGGTATTGTTCACTCAATGGCACATCAATTAGGTGCAGTGTATGATACTCCACATGGAATAGCAAATGCTATATTGCTTCCAACAGTTATGAGATTTAATGGAGAAGTTTGTAGTGATAGATTTAGAGAAATACTTTGTCATCTTGGAAGACCTGATGCAAAAGATTTAAGTGATAAAGATGTAATAAATACTTTCGTTTGGATGATACAGGAATTATCAAAATCAGTTGGTGTTACGCAAACTGTTAGAGATACTGGATGTAAAGAGGAAGATTTAGAAATGTTAGCAGAAAAAGCTATGGAAGATCCTTGCAAACCAGGTAATCCAAGAGATGTATCAAAAGAAGATTTTATAAGACTTTATAGAGAAGCAATGTAAAAAATAAATTAAGTAATAAAATAAAAATCACCTCATATATAATAAAGAGGTGATTTTTTTGATATATGTACGATTAGAAGAAAGACCAGAAAATTCAAATGTAAAATTTAAATTTATCAGGAAAAAAATATTTAATATAAAAAATAGATTTATGAAATTAAAAGAAGAAAAATTTGAAAATAATATTTTAGTAACAATACCAAATTTAGAAAATATAACATTAAATAAATTATCTAAATATATAAAAGTTAATTGTATAAATAGAGTTTGTTTATCAGATAACCTTTTAAAAAATAATGTATTTATGGAATTTATAAAAAATGAAGAAATAAAAGTACTTGATGGAAAATGGTTATTTAAACATCTAATTGGTGAATGTGCAGAATATATATGTTCAAATAAAAAAGAAAATTTAGGATATCAAGAAATATCTGTTTTATCAAAAGATATAAATGATATTGTTGTAGATGCTATAAAGAGTTTAGCCCCTAAAATAAGAATTTTAAATGTAATTACAGTTAATGAAAATAGATTTAGAAAAGTAGAAAGAGAATTGTATGAAGAAAAAGGTATAGTTTTAAATATGAATAATAATTATAAAAAAAGTTTAATGAAAAGTGATATAATATTTAATTTTGATTTTTTAGAGGATGAATTTAATAAATATACAATTCCAAAAAAGACATGTATTGTGAATTTTGAGAATGAAATAAAAATAAATTCTAAAGCTTTTGAAGGTATAAATGCAAATTTTTATGATATTAAAATGCCTAGAAAATATTTAAAAAATAGTATATATTTAAAAGATTTTAATAGTTCAGTATTATATGAAAGCTATATATATAAAAGAACAAGTCCAAAAAATATTATAAAAGAAATTAGAGAAGATGGAGTTGACATATCATTTTTGAATGGAAAAAATGGAAGAATTAGAAAGAATGAATACTTAAATTTATCAAAAAAAATAGCAAATTAACTTGACAAAATCAAAAATAAATCTTATTATATTTTAGTATATAATACAAACAAAAAGGGGGCTTTAAATTATGGGAGAAAAAGAATTTCTATTAACACAAGAAGGATACGATAATTTAGAGAAGGAATTAGAAAAGTTAAAAACAGAAGTAAGATATGAAATAGCAGAAAGAATAAAAGTTGCTTTAGGATTTGGAGATTTATCAGAAAATTCTGAATATGATGAAGCTAAAAATGCTCAAGCTGCAAATGAAATAAAAATTGCTGAATTAGAAGAAAAAATAAAATATGCTAAAATAATAGATGAATCTGAAATTGATACAGAAGTTGTTCAAGTCGGAAATATGGTAAAAGTTCATGATATGGATTATGATGAAGATATTGAATATACTATAGTTGGTTCTACAGAAGTTGATTTAGCATCTAATAAAATTTCTAATGAATCTCCAATAGGTCAAGCGTTACTTGGAAAAAAGAGAAACAATATTGTAGAAGTTCAAGCTCCTGTAGGAATTATAAAATTAAAAATATTAACAATAAAAAAATAAATAAAGAAGATATATGATTTTTCATATATCTTTTTTATATAGACAAAATTTTGTTATTTAGATATTATAATATAAAATAAAAATTGTGAAAAATGGAGGATAGTATGAAAAGAATAAGAGTAGCTGGATTAATAGAAATGGATAACGGATATGCACTTATGCATAGAAAGAATGTAAAAAAATCAGATGATCCATCTAAGCCATATGGAGAATATTATGTGTTTCCAGGTGGAGGATTAGAAGAAAGTGATAAAAATCTTGAAGCGGGTGTTGCAAGAGAAGTCCTAGAAGAATTTGGCATTATTGTTGATGTAAAGGAAAAATTATATTATAGAGAAATTGAAAATGAATTAGATGAATATTTATTTAGATGTGAATATGTTAGTGGTACTTTAGGAACAGGAACTGGTCCAGAATTTTCTGGGGATCCTAAATATGCTGATAGAGGAGAATACATTCCTACAATTATTTCAAAAAAAGATATAAAAAATATTAGATTAATTCCAGAAGAATTTAAGAAAAATTTAATAAGAGATTTAAATTTGTAGTATTTTTATTGTAATTAACATTTTGCTAAATATAATAAAAAATATAATAAAAAAATATATAAAAAAGTAGTGAAAAAATAATAGTTTTATGATAGAATACAAAAAGTATAATTGGATATTTATAAATATTCCAAGTTAAAATTAAGAAGGAGTTTAGTATGGCGGTATATAAAAGAGTTTTATTAAAGCTAAGTGGAGAAGCTTTATCAGGAAAAGAAGGGCATGGAATAGATAGTGATATCGTTGGAAAAATTTGTGATAAAGTAAAAGAAATTGTAGAAATGGGAGTGCAAGTTTCAATAGTAGTTGGAGGAGGAAACTTTTGGAGAGGCTTAAAAAATGGTAAAAAGATGAATGACAGATCTACAGCAGATTATATGGGAATGCTTGCTACAGCAATGAATGGTTTAGCACTTCAAGATGCATTAGAATCAAGAGGAATATACACAAGACTACAAACTGCAATTGAAATGAGAGAGATTGCAGAACCTTATATTAAGAGAAAAGCTATTAAACATTTAGAAAGAGGAAGAGTGGTAATATTTGCATGTGGAACAGGTCATCCATTTTTCTCAACAGATACAGCTGCAGCACTAAGAGCAGCAGAAACAGAATCAGAAGTTATTTTACTTGCAAAAACGATTGATGGAGTATATTCTGCAGATCCAAAAATTGATAAAAATGCAGTAAAATATGATAAAATATCATATAAAGAAGTGCTTGCACAAGATTTAAAAGTTATGGATTCTACAGCTACAGCATTGTGTAAAGATAATAATATACCATTGTCAGTGTTTGCAATAAGTGATCCAGAAAATATTGTTAGAGCTGTAAATGGTGAGAATGTAGGAACGATAGTATCATAATAAAAATTAATAGAAGAGGAGAAAATTTAAAATGGAATTACAAGAATTAGAAGAAAGAATGCAAAAGTCAATTGATGTATTTAGACAAAATTTATCAGAAATAAGAGCAGGAAGAGCAAATCCAGCTATATTAAATAAGATTAGTGTTGAATATTATGGGGTTCAAACACCAATAAATCAAGTAGCAGGAATTTCAGTTCCAGAAGCTAGAACAATAATTATTCAACCTTGGGATGCGAGTGTATTAAAATCAATAGAGAAAGCTATTTTAGCATCTGATATTGGATTAAATCCAAATAATGATGGAAAGGTAATAAGATTGAATTTTCCAGAATTAACAGAAGAAAGAAGAAAAGAATTAGTTAAAGATATAAGAAAAATTGCAGAAGATGCTAGAGTTAGTGTTCGCTCAATAAGAAGAGATGGAATGGAAGATGCAAAAAATAGACAGAAAAAATCAGAAATAACAGAAGATGAAAAAGCAGATGCAGAAGATAAAATACAAAAATTGACAGACAAATATGTTTCAGAAATTGATAAAGCTTTAGAGAGCAAAGAAAAAGAAATTATGAATATTTAATTTATTAGGGAGTTGGTATGAAGCAAGAATTAATGCCTACACATATTGCTATTATTATGGATGGCAATAGGAGATGGGCAAAACAAAGAAATTTGCCAGTTAAGTTAGGACACAAGCAAGGCGCAGAGACTATAAAAAAAATAGTAAGATATGCGAATAAGATTGGTATTAAATATATAACAGTATATGCTTTTTCAACTGAAAATTGGAAAAGAGAAAAAGAAGAAGTTAACGGCTTGATGAGCTTGTTAAAAGGATATTTAGAAGATTTTTCAAAAGAAGCTGATACAGAAAATATAGTTATTAAAGTATTAGGTAATATAAGTAGGTTACCAAAAAGTTTGCAAGAAAATATAGAAAAAGCTATAAAAAGAACACAGAATAATACAGGAATAGTATTTAATATTGCTTTTAATTATGGTGGAAGAGATGAAATAACAACTGCTGTCAAAGAAATAGCCGAACAAGTAAAAGAAGGAAAAATATCTGTAGATGATATTACAGAAGAAACTATCTCAGACCATCTATATACAAGAAAAATGCCTGATCCAGATTTGTTAATAAGAACAAGTGGAGAAATAAGATTAAGTGGATTTTTGCCATGGCAATCTGTATATTCAGAATTTTTATTTTTAGATAAACTTTGGCCAGATTTTACTGAAAAAGATTTGGATGAAGCAATTGAGATATATAAAAAAAGAAATAGAAAATATGGGGCTAAATAAATACAATCGAAAATTGAAGTAAAGGGAAAAAAATATGAATATTAAAAGAATTTTAACTACAGTAATTGGATTACCAATTGTTATATTAGTACTAGCATTTGCAAATAAATACATAATAGATTTAATGATAGCTGTAATTTCGATTATAGCTATGTATGAATATATTAATTGTGTATCTAAAAAAGCAAAAGTAATACGTTGGATAAGTTATTTATCTGTAGCTTCTATTTGCCTGTTACATGTAATTCCAGTGGATATTGTAAATAAATATGTTTTGTTTGTTATTCCAACATTATTATTAATTTTATTCTTACATATAATAGTTTCAAATATGAAGATTACATTTGAAGATATAGCATATACGTTAATTGGAATACTATACATATTCGGATTTACAATATTCTTCCCATTAATATATGGTTCAAATATCGGGAATATATCTGGTAAAATATTAATATGGTATGTAATAATTGCTGCATGGGGAACAGATATTTTTGCTTACATAATTGGAAGAAAATTCGGGAAAACTAAATTTAGTAAAGTTAGTCCAAATAAATCAGTTCAAGGTTGTATAGCCGGAAATTTAGGTTCAATAAGTATAAGTCTAATATTTACTTATGTACTAAATAATTTTTTTGGATTTGAAATATCTTATTTGTTTATCGGTATTATTTCTATAATTTTAAGCAGTATTGGACAAATTGGAGATTTTGCTGCATCTAGTATAAAAAGATATTTTGATATAAAAGATTTTAGTGGATTATTTCCAGGACATGGTGGTATGCTTGATAGAATTGATAGTGTTATGTTTATAGCACCATTTGCTTATTTTCTATTAATTAATTTTTTATAGGAGGAAAATAATTTGAGCTTTTTGATAAATGCACTAAAAATAATTTTTTTATTAGGTTTTCTAGTATTTATTCATGAAGGTGGGCATTTTTTAACAGCAAAATTATTTAAAGTAAAAGTAGAAGAATTTTCAATAGGATTTGGACCTAAGATATTTTCAAAACAAAAGAAAGAAACTTTATACTCAGTGGGATGTATTCCATTTGGTGGATATGTAAAAATGACTGGGGAAATGGAAAAAAGTGATGAAGAGGGTGCTTTTAATAATGCTCCAATATCACATAGAATAGCTATAGTAGCAGCTGGTGCGATAGTTAATATAGTATTTGCGATTGTAGTATTTTTCTTCTTATCATTATTTTCAGGATACAATCTTTCAACAACGGTTGGATCAATACTTCCAGAAGCTAGTGAGAATTTGTCATCTATACAAGCAGGAGATAAAATTTTGAAAATAGGTGATGAAAAGATTAGACTAAAATCTGATATTTCGAAAGCTTTACAAAATTCAGACGGAAGTCCTATAGCTGTATTATTAGAAAGAAATAATGAAGAAATTGAAGTGGAAGTAACACCTACAGAATATTCTGAAGGGGTTTACATTTTAGGAATCGAAGTAGCATTAACTAATGGAAATTTTTCCGAAAGGATATATTATGCATTTTGGGAAACAGTAGATTTTTTGAAATCAATCGGAGAAAGCTTAGTAATGTTAGTTACTGGCAATATAAATATAGAACAAATGACAGGACCAATAGGAATTTCTGAAATTGTAGTAAAAACAAATGGGGTTTATAATTTTATATATTTACTTTGTTTAGTATCATTATCACTTGGTGTAACAAATCTTTTGCCAATACCAGCACTTGATGGCGGAAGAATTGTGTTACTAATAATTGAAGGAATTCGTGGAAAGGCACTAAAGGAAGAATTAGAGCTTGGAATACAGTCAGTTGGATTTTTATTATTAATATTATTATCAATTTATGTATCATATAATGATATTTTAAGAATTTTTTGATTGAATTTTAGTTAGAGAAAGTATTATATACTTTCTAATTAATAAAAAAACATAGGAGGAAATGAAAGATGAGATGTAGCATTTGCGGAGCAAAGTTGAAAAAAGAAGGAGACATATGCGTTAATTGTTACAGAGAATATCAAGAAGAGGAGGATTTAAAAAAAGATACTAAAGAAAAATTAAAATTAAACAGAAAATATTCTATTGCATATGAAGTAGCTAGATATGCAGGATTAATTATATTGTTTTTGTTGGCAATAATAGTATCTTTTCTGTCTGGTGGAATACTTAATGGATTTATATTTATATTGATATTTATTGGTGTATTCGGATTTTTACTATTTTGGGATAAAAGAATTGCTATGGCAACGCAAATTACATTTTATGAAAAAAAAGTAAGATATACATTTAAATTTTTGTTTTTTGATGTAGATAAAACTGTAAAATATTCTGAAATAGATGATGCTTCATATTTTCAAACATATAGACAAAAAAAATTTGGATATGGTGATTTATGCATTTATACAAAAGGAATTATACCTGGTTCTGGTTATATAAATGGAATTCATATAAAAAATGTGGAAAATATAAGTGAAGTTTTCAAACAAATTGGACAAATAGTAGGACCAATTAAAAAATAGAAAAAGAGGCAATTATGCAGAAAAAATATATAAAAGAAGTTTTCAATGATTATAAAGAAGATAATAATTTAATAGATACAGAAATTGAGAATATAAATTTATATAAAAAAACAAATAAATTACAAATAAAAGTGGTATCAAATAAAAGAATAACTTTACGAGAAATAGAAGATTTTGAGAATTATTTGATTAAAAGGTTTAAAGTAAGTAAGGTGTCTATTGACATTGTTTATAATGATTTAGAGATAGAGCAAGATATATCTCAAAATTGGAATAATATAATAGAATATATTGCAAAAAAAGAACCTTTTAGCAAAGCTATTTTAATGAACAGTAAAATAGAAATAGAAAATCAAAATATTAATGTAAAGTTAGCTATGAAGGGTGCCACTTTTTTAATTAATCAAAAATTTGATAAGGGATTAGAGCATTTATTAAATAACTTATATAATAAAGAATATACTGTAGAATTTACTGAAAATACATCTAAAGAATTTGAAAGAGAATTAATAGAAAGAAAAGCACAAGAAGAAAAAGAAGCATTGTTGGAATTAGAAAAACAAGCCAAAATAGAAATTGAACAAGCAAAAGAAAGAAAAAGAATAAAACAAGAAGAGGAAAAAGCTAAAAAACTTGAAGAAGAAGAAAAAATAAAGGAAAATTTACGCAAAGAAAATCCAGAACTTGCAGCTAAAATTGAAGCACATACAAATAAAGATCCTGAAATCAAAGATGAAGAATCACCTCTGATTTTGGGAAGAAGTCTTATGATTAAAACAGATCTTGTCAAGATAGAAAATATTCCTATGCTTGAAGAAACAGAAATGAAAGTATGTGTTGATGGAGAAATCTTAGATGGTTCTGTAGATTCAAGAGATATAAAAGATGAAAAAGTAATCCTTATGTTTAATTTATTTGATGGAACAAGTACGATTGGATGCAAAGCGTTTTTACCTAAAGAAAAAGCAAAAGAAGTAAAGAATAGAATTTCAAAAGCAAAAGGATTAAGAATAGAAGGGGTAGCTAAATATAGTACATATTCTAAAGAAGTAGAAATAATGGCTAATACTATAATAGAATCTACTGGTTTTAAAAAAGAAAAAAGAGAAGATAAAGCAGAAATAAAAAGAGTAGAACTTCATATGCATACTCAAATGAGTCAAATGGATGCTATAACACCATGCGAGGATTTAATAAAAAGAGCAATAAGCTGGGGTTGGAAATCAGTTGCAATTACAGATCATGGAGTTGTTCAAAGCTTTCCAGATGCTCATAAATATTTAGAAAAAGCAGGTAGTGATTTTAAAGTTATATATGGAGTTGAAGCATATTATTGTCCAGATAAAGATCCTAGCGTATCAAATTCTAAAGGTCAATCAATATCTGATACAGAATATTGCGTATTTGACTTAGAGACGACAGGAATTTCACATCTTACAGAAAAAATAACAGAGGTAGGTATTATTAAAATTAAAAATGGAGAAGTTATAGATACATTTGAATGCTTTGTAAATCCAGAAAAACCAATACCAAAAGAAGTTGTTGAAGTTACACATATAACTGATGAAATGGTAAAAGATGCTGATACTATTGATAAAGTTATGCCTAAAGTATTAGAATTTATGAAAGATTCTGTTTTGGTTGCACATAATGCTGATTTTGATATAGGATATATGAAATATAATTGTGAACAATTAGGGTTACCTTTTGAATTTACACATATTGATACATTACGTTTAGCAAAAGCTATATTTCCAGAATTTACAAAATATAAGCTAGGTATTATTGCAGAAAAATTAGGTATAAAAGTAGATGTTGCACACAGAGCATTAGATGATGTAAAAACTTTAGTTGCAGTATTTAAAGAGATGCTACAAAGAGCTAAAGATAAAGGTGCAAAGACAATAGATGATTTTGATAATGTTTTTGAAACGGATTTTAGAAAACTTCCAATGTACCATATGATAATACTTGCTCAAAATTATGTTGGTTTAAAAAATCTTTATAAATTAATATCTTATTCGCATTTAAATTATTTTTATAAAAAACCTAGAATTTTAAAATCTATGTTAGATAAATATAGAGAAGGATTAATAATTGGAAGTGCTTGTGAATCAGGTGAATTATATAGAGCGGTTGTTCAAGGAAAATCTGATGAAGAATTAGAAGAAATAGCAAGTTATTATGATTATTTGGAGATTCAGCCTCTAGCTAATAATAGTTATATGATTTCAGAAGGACAAGTTGAGGGTTGGGATACATTAAAGGAATTTAATAAAAAAATAGTTGAATTAGGAGAAAAAATGAACAAGTTAGTTGTAGCTACATGTGATGTTCATTTTATGGATCCTCAGGATGAAATTTATAGAAGAATTTTACAAGCAGGTCAAAAATACGATTATGCAGATAATCAAGCGCCTTTATACTTAAGAACAACAGAAGAAATGCTTAAAGAATTTGAATATTTGGGAAAAGAAAAAGCATATGAAGTTGTAGTTACAAATACAAACAAAGTGGCTGATATGTGTGAAAGAATTAAGCCAATTTCTCCTGAAAAATGTCCACCACACATACCAGGATGTGAAGAAGATATAAAAAATATTACATATAAAAAAGCATATGAACTTTATGGAAATCCACTACCAGAGATAGTTCAAACAAGACTTGATAAAGAGTTAAATTCTATAATAAATAATGGATATTCTGTAATGTATATTATTGCACAAAAACTTGTATGGAAATCAAATGAAGATGGATATATAGTTGGTTCAAGGGGATCTGTTGGTTCATCACTTGTTGCATTTATGACAGGAATAACAGAAGTTAATTCTCTTCAACCACATTATAGGTGTCCAAAATGTAAATATTCAGATTTTAGTGATCATGGAATAGCAAATGGATTTGATTTACCAGATAAAGATTGTCCTAAATGTGGTACAAAACTAGCAAAAGATGGAATGGACATTCCATTTGAAACCTTTTTAGGATTCAACGGAGATAAAGAGCCTGATATAGACTTAAATTTCTCAGGTGAATATCAAGCTAAAGCTCATAAATATACTGAAGTAATATTTGGTAAAGGAACTACATTTAAGGCTGGAACTGTAGGTACAGTTGCAGATAAAACTGCTTTTGGTTATGCAAAAAATTATTTTGAAGAAAGAAATATACATAAACCAAATGCTGAAATTGCAAGAATTTCTACACGGATGTGTTGGAGTAAAAAGAACTACTGGACAGCATCCAGGAGGAATTATAGTTGTACCAAAAGGAAGAGAAATATTCGAATTTACACCAGTACAACACCCTGCAGATGATTCTGGTTCTGACATTATTACAACACACTTTGATTATCACTCAATAGATGGAAACCTTTTAAAACTTGATATACTGGGTCATGATGATCCAACAGTAATTCGTATGTTACAAGATTTAACAGGAATTGCTCCAACAGAAATACCACTTGATGATAAGGAAACAATGTCTATATTTAATTCAACAAAAGCATTAAAAGTTACACCAGAACAGATACATTCTGAAGTAGGAACTTATGGAATACCTGAATTTGGTACACCATTTGCAAGAGGAATGCTTTTAGATACACATCCAACAACGTTTGATGAATTAGTTAGATTATCTGGATTGTCTCATGGAACTGATGTATGGCTTGGAAATGCTCAAACTCTAATTGAAGATGGAATAGTTACTCTAAAAGAGGCTATATGCTGTAGAGATGATATAATGGTATATCTTATGAAAAAAGGTTTGCCACCAGATAAGGCTTTCAAAATAATGGAAACTGTTCGTAAAGGAAAAGCATTAAAAGATCCAGAAAAATGGGAAGAATTTAAAAAAATAATGAAAGATTATGATATACCTGACTGGTATATTAAATCTTGTGAAAAAATAAAATACATGTTCCCAAAAGCACATGCTGCAGCATATGTAACAAATGCTGTTAGAATTGCTTGGTTTAAAGTTCATATGCCACTTGCATATTATGCTGCATATTTTTCAATAAGAGCAAAAGCTTTTGATGCAGAATTTATGATAAATGGAAAAGAAAAAGTCTTAAATAAGATGAAAGAAATTGATAATCTTGGAAATAGTGCAACTCAAAAAGATAAAGAAATGTATGATGATTTAGAATTAGTAAATGAAATGTATATGAGAGGTTTTGAATTTTTACCAATAGACATATATAAGTCACATAGTACAAAATTTTTAATTGAAGACGGAAAAATACGTCCACCTTTAAATTGTATAGCAGGACTTGGAAATGTTGCGGCAGAAAGTATTTATAATGCACGATTAGAAGAACCTTTTGAATGTATTGAAGATATGCAAGTACGTTCTAAAATTGGTAAATCTGTAACAGAACTTTTGGAAAAATTTGGATGCTTAAAAGGAATGACTAAGTCTAATCAAATGAGTTTATTTGCGTAAGGAGAAAAAATGGAAGAAATTATAATTAATCTTTTAGCTTTGATAAATGTAAAATATTTACTAATATATTTACTTGTTATCAATTTAATAGGATTTTTAGCTATGGGAATAGATAAATTTAAAGCCCAGAGAGGATATTGGAGAATCCCAGAAGCTACTTTAATGACATTGTGCCTTTTAGGTGGAGGATTTGGAACAATTGCTGGTATGTATACTTTTAGACATAAAACTAAAAAATTAAAGTTTTCAATTGGTATGCCTACAATCTTAATTTCTGAAATCGCAGTAGTTATATACATTGTAATTAGATTTGTAATTATGAAATGAAAAGTTTTCAATAAGCTTGTCTTAAAAAATACTATATGATATAATTATCACGAATTATTTTATAATGTAAAAGGATGTAGAAGTGGAGAAATGTTATGTTTGAAAAAGTATTATTCAATTTGCTAGCATTTTCTTTATTTATAATAATTTTCTTTAAGATAATTAAAAGAAATGATGCAAATTACATAATTTTACTGGTTTTTGAAGCAATAGGAATTGCAATAAGTTTTGTTGAAATAAAATTGAAGATTGTTGAAAATATTCTTGGTGGTACAATTAGATACATATTTTCAATAATATTGCCTTTTATTATTATATTCATTGAATTTAAAGGAATTAATTTTTCAGAAATACTAAGTATAGCAGAAGCAAAATTTTTTGTAATGATTGGAGATACTAAAACAGCCAAGGCAATTTTAGTAAAATTAGTTACTAAATATCCAGAAAGTTATATGGGGCACAAATTATTAGCAGAATATTATGAAAAAGAAGGTGGAATGAGACGAGCAATAGATGAATATGTAACAGCTGTAGATATTAACAAAAAAGATTATAAATCTTATTTTAAAATTGCTGATCTATTAAGAGATTTAGGAAAAAAAGATGAAGCAATTGAAATGCTTGAAAACTTAATAAGAACTAAACCAGATTGCTATGAAGCCTCTTGCCTTTTAGGAGAACTCTTGTGTGAACAAGAAAGATTTAAAGAAGCAGCAAATGTATATCAAGAGGCATTAATATATAATCCAATTGATTTTGATTTATATTATAACTTAGGAATTGTATATACTAGACTAAGTGATTTTCAAATGGCAAAAGAAATGTATGAGAAAGCAGCAGAAATAAATCATAGAATGTATGGAGCTAATTATAATTTAGGACTAATTGCATTTATACAAAAGGATTATAATACTGCTGAAAAATATTTTGAAAATAGTTTATATGGAGATTTAGAAGCTATGTCTTATTATCAGCTTGCTAAAATATACGTTTATAAAGGTGATAAGGATAAAGCTATAAATTTTTTAAATAAAGCTATAGAGCTTGATCCAAGACTTCTAAAAATTGCAGAAAAGGAAAAAAGTTTTGAAAAAATCAAAGAATATATTACTGTTTCTGTAAAAATGGACGAAAAAGAACCTAATAATGAAGAACAAGAAAATGAAGAATATGTATATGATAATGTAAAGAAAAACATAATACTAAAAGAGCAAGAAGAAATTTCAAGAAAATATTTAGAAGATACAGTGAAATTAATAGAGCAAATGAGCGAAGGTTCTTCTAAACAAAAAATTGAGGAAAAGCTTGATTATATATTTAATAAGGAAAAACATAAAAAAGAAAAAGATGCACAAGAACAAGAATATGAAATAAAAGAAAAAAAAGAAAAGCATAAAGAAATAGGTGGCTCAAATTAAATTATTATTTACTCATAACAAAATAAAAATTACATATATTTAATTATTAGAAAAAAAGAGAGGAAATGGTGATTATATGGAAAAATCAATAACAGTTGTCGGTGGAGATTTACGTATAGTAAAACTTATTGAAATGTTAGATAATGACGGATATAAAGTGTATACTTATGCTTTAGAAAATTCAGAGGAATTATTAAATATGGATAGCGTTGAAATGTGTCCAACTTTAGAAGAGGCAATAAGTAATTCAAAAATTGTTGTGGGACCAATTCCTTTATCTAGTGATAGAAAAAGATTATCAACACCTTTTGGAAGAAATGACGTTGAATTGGAAGACTTTATAAATGCTATAAAAGGAAAATACCTTATTGCTGGAAATATAGGAATAAAAGATGAATTGGATAAAAAGGGAATTCAATTTACAGATTTGTTAAAAAGAGAGGAATTTTCCGTATTAAATACTATAGCTACAGCAGAAGGAACTATACAAATTGCTATGGAAGAAACTCAAAGAACTGTGCATGGATCTAATGTCCTTGTAATGGGATTTGGAAGAATAGGAAAAGTTTTAGCAAAAATGTTAGATGGAATCGGCGCAAAAGTTTACTGTGAAGCCAGAAAAGATGAAGATATATCTTGGATTAAAGCATATGGATATAATCCTATTCATTTAAATGATTTAAATGAACATCTTGATAAATTCGACATAATAATAAATACAATACCATTTCAAATATTAGATGAACAAAGGCTTTCTTTAGTAAAAAAGGAAGTTATAATAATAGATCTAGCGTCTAATCCAGGTGGAGTAGATAGAAAAATCGCTAGAGAAAAAGGATTGAAGGTTATATGGGCATTATCATTGCCGGCAAAAGTTGCTCCACTTACTTCAGCAGAATTTATAAAAGAAACTTTATATCATGTTTTAAAAGAATTAAAATAAAATTTAAAGCATTAAAAATACAAATGAATAAGAATTAAAACGGAGGATAAAATGACAGTATTTCAAGCTTTAATATTAGGAATAATTCAAGGAATAACAGAATTATTACCTATATCAAGTTCTGCTCATTTAAATGTAATACCATGGATATTTAAATGGACAGAAAATGCAAGTTTTATGCAAGAGTTTAGTAGCTCTTTTGATGTTGCACTTCACTTTGGAACTTTAATAGCAATAGGATTGTTTTTTATAAAAGATTGGATAAATCTTATAAAAGCAGGTTTTAAAAAAGTATTTAAAAAAGAAGATTCAACAGATGGCAGAATATTCTGGTATATAGTTATAGCCACTATACCTGCCGGAATTTTAGCTCTCGTTTTAGATAAAATCTCTGATATGTTAATAGGAGATAATTTTAAATTGGAAATGGGACTAATAGCAATAGCATTAATTGTTATGGGAATTGTTTTAGCAATAGTGGACAAAAAATCAGAAAATAAATATAAATATGAAGATATAGACTTAAAAAAATCATTATTAGTTAGTATTTCACAAGCTATAGCAGCAGCATTTCCAGGGGTTTCACGCTCTGGAATAACAATGACTGTGGCAAGAAGCTTAAAAATTGATAGAGAAAGTGCAGCAAAATTTTCTTTTCTTCTATCTGCACCTATAGTTGCAGCTGCTGTTTTAGTTGATATAACAGAATTTGCTTTAACATCAATACCATTTTGGATAGGAGTTATTGCAAGTTTTATTGTTGGACTTTTGGTGATTAGGTTTTTGATGGAATATTTAAAAAAAGGCAGTTTTAAAATATTTGCAATATATAGAATAATATTAGGAATTATAATATTAGGATTAATTTTCATAAGATAAATGGAGGAAGTAAATATGGCAGGTAAACATTCTTTAAAATCAAAAGATGAAGATTTTTTTGGATCAAATTATGGTGGTGGAATAAAAGAAAATCTTGACAATGAGGAAAATACAAATATTAATCAGAACGATTCTCAAGATTTTGATTATTCAAAATTTAAAGATGATACTTATTTTGATGAAGAAGAATACTTTGATGAAGAAGAAAATTCAAGAAAAAGGGCTATAATTTGTGTATGTACAATAATAGTATTGTTAATAATTGCTGTTATAGTATATATGTTCTTTTTAAATAAAAAAGAAACTTCAGAGACTAATACTACAAATACTACTCAACAAAATGTGATGGTATCAAAGTATAATGGCTATAAAGTTCTAGGAAAAATAAAAATAGATAAAATTGGAATAGAACAATACATATTAGATTCAGTAGATAATGTAGCTTTAAAGAATGGTGTTGGAAAACTTTACGGAACTTCATTAAATAATTATGGCAATTTTTGTATAGCTGGCCATAATGAAGAAGGATTTTTTAAAGACTTATCAAAACTTGAAATTGGAGATACTTTCACTATAATTGATACTGATTTTACAGAAACAACATATAAAGTAACTGATAAAACTTCAGTAGAACCAGATGACCTAACAGCTTTACTTTCAAATGAAGATATAGTGGAAATTACACTAATTACTTGTGAAAATTCAGCAACTACAAGACTTATTATAAAAGCAGAAGAAGTTAAATCTGAAGATGAAGAAGAAAATGTGTAAGAGGTGTTGAAATATGAGAAAAAAAATATGTCAAATTTCATTAATATTATTAGCAATGATTATAAGTTTCTTATTAGTATTTATAACACAGTCTAATGCTGAAAGCATAGCTGGTTTAAATTGTCCATCATCAGTAAAAATTGGAGATGAACTTAAAATATCTTTAATATTACCAAAAGATGCATTTGCAGCACAGGCTAAGATAACTGTAAAATGGAGTGATGGTAAGGAAAGTTCACAAACATTAGTATATACAAGTGGTTTAGCTGATAATTCAGTATCTTTTCCTACGACTTTCGATAAATCTAATGTTTCAGAAGGAAAAGCAACTGTTTCTGCAACTAATATAATAATAACAGCATCAAATGAAAAAGAATTAGAAAATGGCGGTTCAAAAACAGCAACAGTAAATGTAATTGCAAGTTCATCAGAAACTCAAAATGACAATAACAATAATAATAACAATAATAATAATAATTCACAACAGGTCACATTTACTGATGTAAATGAAACTGTATATACAACTGACAGAGTTAATATTAGAAGTACATATTCAACAAGTGGTAAAGTAATTAAAACAGTAAATGCTGGAACAGCTCTTACAAGAACAGGAGTAGGAAATAATGGATGGTCACGAATTAATTATGATGGACAAACTGCTTACATATCAAGTCAGTATGTAACAACAACTAATCCGTCAAATACAACAGATGACGATCAACAAAATGATACTGATGATACGGAAGAAGTTACTTTTAAAGATGTTGATGAAACTATGTATGCATCTCAAAACTGTAATTTGAGAAAAAGCTGGAGTACATCAAGTGAAAAGGTTGGATATTTAAAAAAGGGTGAACAAGTTAAAAGAACTGGTGTAGCTGATAATGGATGGTCTAGAATAGATTATGGCGGAAAGGTTATGTATGTTGCAACAAGACTTTTAACATCAGAAGAACCTAAAGACGAGTCAGATAGTCAAAACCAAGTAACAGATGAAAATTCAGTAGAAAATGAAACTTCAGAAGAAAAAACAGAGCTAGGAACTATTCAAGAAGAAATAGGAGTATTACCAGAAGTTGGAGACAATATTGCTGTTAAAATATATATTGTATTAACAATAATGGCAATAGTAGGAGTATTTTCAGGAATATATTATATTAAAAAATTCAAATAAAATGTAAAGGAGACATGCTAGTGCTAGTTCTAGCATAGAAGGAAAAATGGCTGAAATAATTGATGGAAAAATGCTTGCACATAAAATAAGAAAAGATATAAAAAAAGAAGTAGAAATTTTAAAGAATAATGGAATAAATGTTAAATTGGCTGTTATAATGGTTGGAAACAATCCAGCATCTAGTGTTTATGTAAGAAATAAATCAAAAGCTTGTGAAAAAGCGGGAATAGAATTTGAGGAATTTTTATTTGATGAAAATACAACTGAAGATAAGTTATTAGAGACAATAGAGAAATTAAATAAAGATTCTTCAGTACATGGAATTTTATTACAAAGCCCAGTTCCTGGACATATAGACATTAATAAAGCTTTTGCAACTATTTCTCCAGATAAAGATGTTGATGGCTTTAATCCTGTTAATGTAGGAAAATTGTGTATTGGAGTTGATACTTTTATATCTTGCACTCCATATGGAATAATAAAAATGCTAGAAGAGTATAATATTGAAACTGAAGGCAAAGAAGCAGTAATATTAGGTAGAAGCAATATAGTTGGTAAACCTATGATTCAATGTATGCTTAATAAAAATGCTACAGTTACAGTATGCCATTCTAGAACAAAAAATATTGAAGAAATAATTAAAAAGGCAGATATAATAATAGCTGCTATAGGAAAACCAAATTTTGTTAAAGAAAATATGGTTAAACAAGGAGCAGTTGTAATTGATGTAGGAATAAATAGATTAGAAGATGGAACAATTTGTGGAGATGTAGATTATGAAAATGTTTCAAAAAAGGCAAGTTTCATAACACCAGTTCCAGGAGGCGTTGGACCTATGACTATTGCAATGCTTTTAAATAATTTAGTTAAAGCAGCTAAAAAAGCTTAGGGAGAAGTTATGAAAAAGGAAGATAAAAAAAGTAAAAAGGCTGAAACTTCTAATTTAGGCAGACAGCATTCCAAAAAGCAAAAAAATAAAAAGCATTCAAAAATACTAAATATTATAAAAATAATACTATTATTAATTATTTTATTACTAATAATTGGTATTGGAATTGTAATTGCAGCTGTTAGAGGAGATTTTGGTGACCAATTAAAAATAGATAAAGCAAGTCTTGTTGTAGGAGATGAAAATTCAACAGTTTATGATGCTGATGGTAATTTAATTGCTACATTAAGTGGTGGAACAAAAAGAAAAAGTATAACTTTAGAAGAGATGTCTGAATATTTGCCAAAAGCATATGTAGCGATTGAAGATGAAAGATTCTATAGTCATAATGGAGTTGATTTAGGAAGAACAGCTTATGCGACTCTTACATACATATTTAATGGCGGAAACTCTAGTTTTGGTGGAAGCACAATAACACAACAGGTTGTAAAAAACATAACTCATGAAAAAGATAATACTGCATTAGCAGGTGTAATTAGAAAGATAAAGGAAATTTCAAAATCAATCCAAGTAGAGCGTTTGCTATCAAAAGATGAAATATTAGAATTATATTTGAATTTAATATTTGTTGGTGGTGACGATATAAATGGAGTTGAACTAGGCTCTATATATTACTTTGATAAAAGTGCAAAAGATTTATCAATAGCAGAATGTGCATATATGGCAGGAATAAATCATTCACCAAATTTATATAAACCATTTGAGGATTATTCATCAGAAGAAAATCCAGAACAGAAAAAAAAGGAAATGTCTGATAAAATAAAGAATAGGACGGAAACTGTTTTACAAAAAATGTTAGAGCTTGGTTATATAAATGATGAGCAGTGTAAACAAGCTATGCAAGAAGTAGAAAATGGACTAAACTTTAAAAAAGGTGAAAGTGCTAATATAACAACAGATGTATCATATCATACAGCAGCTGCAATTGAACAAATTTTAGATCAAATTCAAGATAAAAATCCTGATATGGATAGAAGTTTAGCTGAAATGTACTTATATAGTGGTGGATTTAAAATTTATACAACTCAAAAAACAGATATTCAAGCAATATTAGAACAAGAACTTATAAAGGACAAGTGGGTAAAAAGTACTAAATATATAGAAGAAGATAAAAAAACAGGAATGAAAACTGAAGTTGAACAATATTCTATGCCTACAATGGTTATAGAAAATCATACTACAGGAGAAATAGTTGCTGCAGCTACAGTAACAGGTGCAAAAGGAGAAAGAACTACAAGTACAAAACTTGGGTATTTAAATTTTCCTACACAACTAAAAAAACAAACAGGATCTTCAATGAAACCAATATCAGTAATTGCACCAGGACTGGAATCAGGTACAATTACAGGTGCGACAACATATTACGATAGGCCTACAACATGGGGAACAGGAGCAAATGCATGGAGTCCTAAAAATTATGATATATATAGAGGCTTGTTAAATATGCGTCAAGCAATTGAAGTATCTGCAAATATTCCAAACGCTAAAGCATTAACAAATATTGGATTAGATGTATCTATTAAATTTTGTGAAAGTGTTGGAATGCCGGATTTCTCTAAAGAAGGACTTAGTCTTGCACTTGGAGGATTACATGAAGGAGTTTCTCCAACACATATGGCTGGTGCGTATTCAGCTATTGCAAATGATGGCGTATATATAACACCTACTTTTTATACGAAAGTAGAAGATAGCAAAGGAAATATAGTATTTGAACCAAATCAAGAAACAAAAAGAGTAATGAGCGAGCAGAATGCTTATATAGAACAAGACATATTAACTCAACCTGTAAAAACTGGCACAGCAACATATTGCAAAATACCAGGAATGGATGTAGGGGCAAAAACTGGAACTACAAATGGAGATCTTGATAGGTGGCTTTGTGGTTTTACACCATATTATACAGCTGCTTGTTGGTTTGGATATGACCATTCTGCAAAAGTAACTGGATATGGTACAAATCCGGCAGGTGAAATTTGGGATAATGTAATGACAGCAATACATAAAGATTTACCTAATGCAAAATTTGAAGCACCAGAAGGAATAATTACTACAGCTGTTTGTAGAGCTTCTGGAAAATTACCTGGTCCTGCTTGTACAGATATATATAACGAATTATTTACAAAAGACACTGTACCTACTGAAACTTGTGAGGGACATGGAGTAATGACTATATGTAATGATTCACAGATGCTTGCTACAAGTGCATGTCCAAATGTAATTACAATGCCACAATATATACCAAAATATGAAGTTGGTGCAGTATGGGTTACTGAAGGTGGAGTAGATGCAATTCCTACTGAATATTGTAACATTCATCAAGGATTTGCTCCTGGACGTATTTCAGCAGAAGATCAGGCAGCATTTCAAGCTGCTACAGATGCAGCGGCTGCAGGATTAGATGCTGCTGGGCAAGCAGCTGCAGCAGAAGCAGCAAGGCAAAGGGTTAGAGCACAGCAAATGGGGCAATAAATATATTAATTAAAATATGGGGGCATAGTTATTTCTATGCTCTTTTAATATTTTTATAGGGGCAAGAAAGGAAAAAGATTGATAAATGCTTATGATGTATGGCTTTCAAATATAGAAATTAGTAATTTAATCAAAATAAAATTATTAGATAAATTTGAAAGTAGTGAAAATATTTGGAATCTTACAAAAGAAAAAATGATAAAATTAAATTTTAATGAAAATGTTATTACCAAAATTTTAGACAATAAAATAAGATTAAATTTAGAAAGATATATTAAATATATTGAAAATAAAAATATAAAACTTATTTCATTTAAAAGTAATATGTATCCAACAAGTTTAAAAAATATTCATGATTTTCCTGTGTATTTGTATGTAAGAGGATGTATTCAAAATTTATATAATGATTGTGTAGCAATTATAGGTTCTAGAAATGCTAGTGATTATGGAAAATATGTATCTAGAAAATTTGCTAAAGAAATAGCAGATAAAAATGTTAATATAGTAAGTGGATTAGCAATTGGGATTGATAAGTATGCTCATTTAGGAGCTTTAGACAGTAAAATAGGAAAGACTATAGCTGTTTTGGGAACTGGTATATCAGACGAAGAAGTATACCCTTTTCAAAATAAAAAGATTTTTGAAAGAATTTTAAATAATGGTGGAACTATAGTTTCAGAATTTAAATTAGGAACTAAACCAGAAAAATATAATTTCCCTTTAAGAAATAGAATTATAAGTGGTTTATCGAAAAAGATAATAGTAGTTGAAGCTGAAGAAAAAAGTGGAAGTTTGATAACAGTTGATTATGCTCTGCAACAAGGAAAAGAAGTATATGCAGTACCAGGAAATATTACTTCCAAAAATTCTTTAGGAACAAATAAAATAATTAGTGAAGGAGCCAATATATTAACTAAAACTGATGATTTGTTTTTGCTTGAATTTTAAGAAAAAAATAATAAAAAAAGGCTTTATCTTTTTTTAGAATTGTAATATAATACAGGTGTTAAAAGGGAAAATAAATCTAAAATACAAGGAGGACTTGGATTTATGAGTAAAAATAACAATGAAACGAAGAGAGTAAAAACCTCAAAGATAAAAAATCAACAAAAAAATAAATCAAATAATGGCAAAAAAGTTAAATTTAAAGAAAAGCATCCCAAATTATCAAAAGCAATTAAAATAACAATATTAGTATTAATTTTATTAATTATTATCGGCACAGGAATTCTAGTTGGAGCATTTATTGGTATTTTTGGTGATGAGTTAAAAATAGATGAGGCAAGCCTTGTTGTAGGAGATGAAAATTCAACAGTTTATGATGCTGATGGCAATTTAATTGCTACATTAAGTGGTGGAACAAAAAGAAAAAGTATAACTTTAGAGGAAATGTCTGAATATTTACCAAAAGCATATGTTGCAATTGAAGATGAAAGATTTTATAAACATAATGGTATTGATATTTTTAGAACAGCTTATGCAACTTTTAATTATATAATTCACTTAGGAAAATCAAGTTTTGGTGGTAGTACAATAACACAACAAGTTATTAAAAATATAACTGAAGAAAAGGAAAAGACAGCTTTAGCCGGTATAATAAGGAAAGTAAAGGAAATTTCAAAAGCAATTCAAGTTGAACATTACTTATCAAAAGACCAAATACTAGAATTATATTTAAACTTAATATTTGTTGGTGGAGATGATATTAATGGTGTTGAACTAGGAGCAATATATTATTTTAATAAAAGTGCAAAAGATTTATCAATAGCAGAATGTGCATATATGGCAGGAATAAATAATTCACCAAACTATTATAGACCATTTGATGATTTTTCAAGTAGTGAAAATCCTGAAGAAAAAAAGCAAGAAATGGATGAAAGAATAAAGAAAAGAACAAAAACAGTTTTAGCTAAAATGAAAGAATTAGAATATATTTCAGAAGATCAATATAATCAATCCGTTCAAGAAGTTGATAATGGACTACATTTTGAAAAAGGTGAAAGTGCTAGTGTAACAACTGAACTTTCATATCATACTGATGCTGCAATAAACCAAATTTTGGATCAAATTCTAGAAAACTCAGATATGAAAAGAGAAGTAGCAGAGATGTATTTGTATAGTGGTGGACTTAAGATTTATACAACTCAAAAAACAGATATACAAAATGCATTAGAAGAAGAACTTTTAAAAGAAAAATGGTTTAAAACAGGAAAGTATACCAAAGAAGACAAAAAAACAGGTAAAAAAGTGCAATATGATGAATATTCTATTCCTACAATGGTTATACAAGATTATAGAACAGGTCAAGTAGTAGCTGCTGCTACTGCAACAGGATCTAAAGAAGAAAGAACTGCAAAAACCAAAAGAGGATATTTAAATATTCCTACAAAAATAAATAAACAAACAGGATCTTCAATGAAACCAATATCAGTAATTGCACCTGGATTAGAAACGGGAACAATTACAGGAGCTACTGTTTATTATAATCAACCTACAACTTGGGGTACAGGAAAAGATGCTTGGAGCCCAAAAAATTCTACAACAGATTATGTATATTGTGACTATATGAATATGAGAACTGCAATTGAAGTTTCAGCAAATATTCCAAATGCTAAGGCTTTAACTAATATAGGATTAGATGCTTCTGTAGAGTTTTGCAAAAGCGTAGGATTGCCAGATTTTTCTAAAGAGGGACTTAGCCTTGCACTTGGTGGATTATCTGATGGAATTTCACCAGCAGACCTTCTAGGAGCTTATTCTGCTATAGCAAATGATGGTGTATATATAACACCTACTTTCTATACAAGAGTTGAAGATTCTGCAGGAAATGTATTATATGAACCTAATCAAGAAGAAAAAAGAGTAATGAGTGAACAGAATGCTTATATAGAAAAAGATATATTAAGAGGACCAGTTATAGGAACTGAATATCCTACTGCTTCATATTGCAAAATACCAGGAATGGATGTAGCAGCAAAAACTGGAACTACAAACGGAGATCTTGATAGATGGCTTTGTGGTTTTACACCATATTATTCAGCAACTTGTTGGTTTGGATATGAGTATTCTTACAAAGTATCTGGATATGGAAGAAATCCAGCTGGAGAAATTTGGGATAATGTTATGACAAAAATACATGAAGATTTACCAAATGCAAATTTTGAAGAACCAAAAGGTATTATAAGAAAAGAAGTTTGTAAGTTTTCTGGAAAACTTGCAACAGAAACTTGTGTAGGTAGCACATACACAGAACTATTTACAGAAGATAGTGTACCTAAAGAAAGTTGCGAAGGACATAGTCAAGTTGCAATTTGTAATGATAGTGGTTTATTGGCAACTCCATATTGTCCAAATCAAACACCTTTATCTGGATACGTTCCTGAAAAAGAAAGAAATCCAGAATGGGTTACAGCAGGAAAAGCATCAACATTTCCAGATGCAACATGCACAATTCATACTGCTCCTGTAGAAGAGCATGTACATCAATTTACAGAAATTGTATCTGAAAAAAATTCTACATGTTCAGAAGAAGGAAGCAGAGTGAAAAAATGTGCTTGTGGTCAAACAACTACTGAAACTATTCCTAAAAAATCACATACATGGGGTGATTGGCAAATTGTAACACCAGCTACTGAAACTACTGCAGGAACTAAAAAAAGAACATGTACAGTATGTGGAGCATCTGAAGATGGAACAATACCAGCAACAGGTAGTGGCGGATCATCAGACGGAGAAAAAGAAGGCAATCCTGGTAGTCCAGGTACAGGAGGAAATGAAAACACTTCAACAGGAGGTTCAAGCGGTGGAACAACAGACCAAGGTGGATCTGGGACAGGTACAGCTGGGGGAAATACGGTATAAATTGTTAGTTAATTAATATAGAAATATTTTATAGAATAATAAATATAATAATATAAAAATGGGGCGGATTTATATCCGCCCATCAATTGATAAAAGGAGTTTGCACATGAATATTAAATTTTATAATACATTAACAAGAAAAAAAGAAGATTTTAAAC
>CANROH010000016.1 GCA_947632185.1 uncultured Clostridia bacterium | reverse complement strand
CACTAATTACTAACTTTATTAAAACTTTAAAATATGTTGCAAATACTGAATTGTATCAATTATGTAATGGTAAGGTATGGCTCGATTAAGAGTCAACTGCTCTACCAACTGAGCTAATGGCGCAAAAATTAATAAAATAATTTAAAAATCGAACATAACTATTATAAGCTGATAAAAAGCATTTGTCAATATTTTTGATATTAATAATGAATAGAAATACAAAATTTTGAAATAATATATTTTAAAAATAGTGATAGAAAGGATGTTTTATGGGAACTTTAAATCAAATGGAATTACAGAGTTTACGACATTTTATAGGAGAACAAGAGAATGCTTATGCAAAATTTACACATTATGCTGATACAGCGGTAGACCCACAGATTAAACAAATTTTAAATAAAGCTGCTCAAGATGCTTTGAATTCTAAACAAAAATTAATATCTTTTTTAGGATAGGGAGGAGAAGACTATGGAAGAAAAGGCAATAGTAAATGATGTTTTATCATCAACAAAAGCATCTTTAAAAGATTATGAGGGTGCTATTATTGAAACTGAAAATATGGAATTAAGACAAATGTTTCAAAATTTAAGAAACTCATCTGAAAGTTTTCAATATGAATTATTTAAGTTGGCAGAAGCAAAAGGCTATTATACTCCTGCACAAAAAGTAACTCAAAATGAAATTTCTACGGTAAAAAATGAAATTTCAAATTTATAAAAAAATAAAAAGTTGAAATAAAAAATTGCTTTTATTTCAACTTTTTTTGCATTTTTTTATATTTACAAAACAAAAATTCTATTGACAATATTACAGAAATATTATAATCTTATTACAATAAAATTATGCAAAGGGGTGAGTGACAATAACTAGTAATTTAAAAAATGCTGTAATTTATTTAAGAACATGGATAAAATTAATAATAATATTATTAGCAGGTCTTGCAATTATAGGTTTTATAGTTTTTGTCGTATATAAACCAATGTATAGTGTATCTTTAAACGGAAAATTTATAGGATATACCGAGGATAAGATTAAATTACAAAAGAAAATCAATAATTATTTAACAAGTGGAGATTCAAAAACAGTTGCATTTGTTGAAGTTGATAATTATCCAGAATTTGATTTATGTTTGCTAAAAAAAGGTTTGGTTGCTAATGATGATGAAATATTTAAAACTGTAGTTGGCTCAGGAGTACCTTATTATAAATATTATTCTATTTTGGATAAAGGTGAAGAAAAATATTATGTGTCATCTTTTGAGGAAGCTGAAAATATTGTGCAAACTTTGAAAGACAAAAAAAGCCAAAATCAAAATGATATAACATATGTACCTAAGTATGAAACAACTTTAAAAGAGTTTACAGATAAAGATACAGTAGTATCAAAGTTATATATAGAAATGCCTCTTGTAAAAAATACTAATGTATCTACTAAAAAAGTAATTAGCAATTCTAGCTCAAGCTTAGGAATTTCTTTAATAAGACCTGTTAGTGGAGCAATTTCATCTAGATTTGGTAGCAGATCTAGGGGACTTCATACTGGACTTGATATCGCAACATCAAAAGGAACTCCAATTAAAGCTGCATCAGCTGGAACAGTTGTAAGAGCAAGATATACAGGTAGTTATGGATATATGGTAGTTATAGCTCATACAGAAAATGTACAAACATTTTATGCACATTGCAGTAAAATATATGTTACGGAAGGACAGAATGTTGCTCAAGGAGACATTATTGCGGCAGTTGGATCAACAGGAAATTCTACAGGACCACATTTACATTTAGAAATAAGGGTAAATGGAGAAGCTAGGGATCCTCAATATTATTTATATAATAATACAAATTAGAAATTCGATATTTAAAAGCACTTCACAATATTGGTGAAGTGCTTTTTGCGTTAAATAAAATGAGGATTTAATTATTTAACATATTTTGAAGAGCTAGGGAATATTTAAAGATTTTGTATAGCATTGTCCTTTATAAGAATTTCACTAAACTCTTCAAATCTTAATAACGATAAATTAGATACTTTTAAATAGTCATTAAATTCTATCAAGGTATATATTAATTTTTTCTTTTTGTTAAAATTTAAATTTTGAGCATCAATCTTTATAAAATATGAATCATTATATTTATGTAATGAACTATTAAAATTTATTGGAGAAAAAACTTTTTTTATAAAATCACAAAATGAAAAAATATCATTTATATTTTCAAATTTATATAAAAGAACATTAGGAATATTATTTCTTTGAAAATTTAATAAATCATTTTCAGAGAAACTAAATGATGAATCTATATTTTTAGTAACATATATTACAAAATTTTTGTTATCATATGATAAAGTTTCATAAGATATTTTAGAGTTAGAAATATCAAATCCTAAATCTTCATGTGCAATATCTAAAATAGCCCAAAATAATTTTTGTGATTCAATAGAATTAGATAAAAATGAATGGACTGAGATATTATTTTCTTCAAGTTCTTTATAATTGAAAATAATTTTAATTTTGTTTTCATTTAGCTTTTCTATTTTCATGAGATACCTCCAATATAAATAAATTATACAATATTAAAATAAAAAGTAAATGTCAATAAATGTATATAAATATTAGATATATTAGAATTTAATTTTTAACAATCGCATACTTAATTATATTAAAAAAATATAAATAAATTACTTGAAAAATTATATATATCAAGATATAATATAAAAATAAAATGTACAAATTTCCGTAAGAAAAAATGGAGGTAAAATATGGCAACAAAAGAAAAAAATTTTTGGATACTATTAATATTTTTATTATCTGGTTTAGTAATAGGACGGACTTTTAGGAGAATTAGCAAATAGAGTTAGTGGACTTTGGTGGTTATCATATGGACAAGAATTTGGATTATCATCACCAGTTTCTCTTGATTTGAGTATTTTAAAAATTACATTTAGTTTTATGATAAAAATAAATATTGCCAGTATAATAGGCATGATAATAGCAATAATTTGGTATAGAAAAATTTAGGGGAAAAATAGACGGAAAGGATTTAATGGGAAGCATAAATGATATTCCTTATATGGAAAGACCATATGAAAAATTACTAATGTATGGGGAAAACTCGCTTTCAAACAGTGAATTATTATCTATTGTGATAAGAACAGGAACTAGAAAAAAATCTGCCTTAGAAATTGCTCAAAAATTAATAAGTTTAAATGAAGGTAATTTAAGATTCCTTCAAACTATATCAATAAATGAATTAAAACAAATTGATGGCATTGGTAAGACAAAAGCTATAGAATTAAAAGCTATTGGAGAAATAGCTAAAAGAATTGTTAAACCTATAAAAAACAATAAAATAAAATCTAATTTAGATATAGTAGAAATATTTAGAAATGAATTGCAAAACGAAAAAAATGAAATTTTAAAAATAGTTTTACTTAATAATCAAAATAGAATAAAAAAAGTTTTAACTATAGCTGTTGGAAATGAAAATAATATTTATACAAGTATAAAAACAGTTTTATCAGAACCTATAAAGATGCAAATACCTAAAATAATATTAATACATAACCATCCAAGTGGTAGCTCAATTCCAAGTGATATTGATATTGAATTTACAAATAGAGTAAAATTGGCTGCACAATTAATGGATATTCAATTATTAGATCACATAATAATTGGAGATGGTGAATATAGGAGTATTTTAAATTATTAAGGATAAAATACTAAAGCTAGAAAGGAATATTTAAGAATGAATAGAAATAGACAAACAGAGATTCTAGGGGGAGTCGTAACTGTTATTATTTTAATACTTTTAATTTTTCTTTCAAATGTTGAGGTTAATAAATTATCTTATCTAGAATCAGTTGCTAGTAGTATTATAAGCCCAGTACAAAGAATTTTTACAGATTTGAAAAATAAAATTCAAGGTAACAGTGCTTATTTTTCTAATATGGATAATATTATTGCAGAAAATGAAGAACTAAAATCTAGAAATAGTGAATTGGAGACAGAGTTAAGAGAGTTAGAAATGATAAAAGCAGAAAACACAAAACTTCAAGAGTATATGAGTTTATCTACAAAATACTCATCTTATCAAACAATTCCAGCATATGTAATAAATAAAGATGTTAGTAATTATAGTAGTACTTTAATTTTGAATGTTGGCTCAAATGATGGAATAAAAGAAAACATGACAGTTATTGCAGATAAAGGATTAGTTGGACATATAATATCAGTATCAGATGAAACTTGTAAAGTACAAGTTATAATAGATCCAGCAAGTACAGTAAGTTGTTCAATTAGTACAACCGAAGAAAGTATTATTTGTAAAGGAACTCTTGAAAACAATCAAGTATTAAGAGCATCATATATACCTACAGGTGCTGAATTAATACAAGGAGATAAGGCATACACATCTGGAATAGGTGGGATTTATCCAAAGGGAATTATTATAGGAACTGTAAAAGAAATTATAACAACAAGTAATATAACAGATAGATATGCAATTGTAGAACCTTCTGTTGATTTCTCAAAAGTAGATACAGTACTAATAATAAATGAATAAAGTGAGGAATATATAGTGAAAAAAGTTTGGATTGTAATTGGATTAATTTTAGTTTTTTTCTTGATTTATTTCCTTCAAGTTGATTTGTTTAATAATTTTACAATAGCTGGTGTAAAACCAAATTTATTTGTTATATATGTACTTTTTATAGGACTTTTTAGCAATCAAATATTAGGCATATCTATAGGAGTTTTTATTGGGTTAATATTAGATTTTTTGTATGGAAAAACGATTGGCACAACTGCTATAATGCTATGCGTTATAGGATATATGGGTTCTTATTTTGATAAAAATTTTTCTAAAGAAAATAAATTAACAATTATTTTTATGGTAGCAGGAGCAACTTTAATTTTTGAATTAGGATCTTATTTTATGAACTCAATAATTTTAGATTTTGAAAGAGAATACCTATATTTTATTAAAATAGTGCTTATTGAAATCTTGTATAATGTTTTATTATCAATTATATTGTATCCTTTAATACAGAAAGTAGGATATGTAATAGATAGATCTTTTAAGAAAAATAATATATTAACTAGATATTTTTAGCATTAACTATTTAACTTGGATAGAGGTGATATTTCTGAAAGAAAAGAATGAATTAGAAAAATCTAATTTTAGATATAATTTAATGACTGCAGGTGTTTATTTAATAGGAATAATTATATTAATAACATTATTTAATTTGCAGATTGTAAATGGAGCAGAATATAGAGAAAATTCAAATACTAGATTAACAAGAAAAGCTAAAATCGAAGCAGCAAGAGGAAGTATACTAGATAGAAATGGAAATGTTTTAGTTAGTACAGAAATGCAATTTTCTTTAGAAATGTATAAATCAAAAACCGAAGATTCACAGCTTAATAGTTCAATTTTACTTATGACAAATATTTTAGAGAAAAATGGCAATTCTTATGTTGATCCTTTTCCAATAAGTATAGATCCATTTGAATTTCATTTTGATTCAGAAGAAGAATTATTAGAATGGAAAGATAAATATGATATTCCAGAAACTGCGTCTGCAGAAGAGGCCTTCTATTTATTTAGAGATAAATACAACATATCAAGTGATGATGTTAAAGAAATAAGGCAAATTTTAGCAATACGATATGCTATAACTACAATAGGATATTCAACAACTAGATCAATACAAATTGCTGATAATATTTCTAGAGAAAGTGCCATTCAACTTCAAGAAAATTCACAAAATTTAACTGGTATAAATATAGTTGTAGAGCCAATAAGAGTGTATCATACTGGCAGCCTTGCTTCACATATAATAGGATATGCAAGCAGAATAAGTTCAGATAATCAAAAAGAATTTGAAAAAAATGGAGATACTTATGAATATGCAGTAGATGATAAAGTCGGCCAAACAGGTATAGAGAAGACATTTGAGGAATACTTAAGAGGAGAAGATGGAATAAAGCAAATTGATATGTCTGTTGATGGAACAGTAACTGGTGAATATACTTCTCAAGAAGCTATTGGAGGGGCGGATGTAGTACTTACTATAGATGCAAATCTTCAAGAAATTACAGAAAGAGCTTTAGAAGAAAATATAATGCAAATTAGAAATGGCGGATTTGGACAACCTGTTGAAGCACAACGGAGGAGCAGCAGTTGTAATGAATGTAAAAACTGGCGAAATATTAGCTATGGCAAGTTATCCAGATTATGAACCAAGTTTATTCTATAATGGTATATCACAAGCAAAATTTGATGAATATAGAAATAATCCTTATCATCCATTATACAGCAAAGCATTTCAAAGCACTTATGCACCTGGATCAACTTATAAAATGGTTACAGCAATAGCTGCATTGGAAACCGGAAAAGTAACCAAAACAGAAAAAATAAATGATAGTGGTCCATACTATGGGTTGGTTTCAGGTAATGATAATGTAAGCGACCCTGCTTGTTGGTACTATAATGATTATGGAAGAGGGCATGGACCATTAAATATTGTACAAGCAATACAAAAATCATGTAACTACTTTTTCTTTGATGTTGGTCTTAGAATTGGTGGAGAAGATTTAGCAAAATATGCAAAATACTTTGGACTAGGATCTAAAACAGGTGTAGAAATAGTTGGAGAAGGAAAAGGAGATGTTGCTCAAAAATCTGTTGCAGAGAGTAAAAAAGAAACATGGTCTAAAGCACAGCTTGCATATGCATCTATAGGACAAGGATTTAATAATTTTACACCTTTACAAATTGCAAAATATATATCTATGTTAGCAAATGGTGGAAAAAAACTTGATGTAACAATTATTAAAAGTATTAATAGGTCAAATGGAACTCAAGTTTCTCGCGATGAAATAAATCAATTTGTTAATAAGAAATTAGGCTTAAAAGATGAGGAAGAAGAAGATATACAAATAAGTCAAGATTCTATCAACATAGTGCATGAAGGAATGTTGGCTGTTACAGAAGGTGAGGGAGGTACTGCTAGTTCGTCATTTAAAAATTTCCCAATACAAGTTGGAGGAAAAACAGGTTCAGCTGAATTTGGAACAGGAAAAAATGCAAGAACAGATGGATGGTTTGTTGGATTTGCTCCTTATGATAATCCAGAAATTGCAGTTGTTGTAGTAATTGAAAATGCATTTCATGGATATTATACCGCTGAAACAGTAAAACAAATAATTTATGAATATTTTGGAATGAATATTGAAGAAGTAATAGAAGATATGTCTGCTTATACAGAAACAGAATCTTTTAGATAGAAAGAGGTAAAAAGGATGTTAAATAATATAATAATTAATCAAACTACAAATGAAATAATATTGAACGTAAGTATAATTGCTGATATTAATGAGATATTAGAGGAACTAGAGATAAAACTTCCAAAGCTAAGAGATTTTTATCAAACATCTAAAATACCTATTAGAGTTACAGGAAGATTATTTACTGAATCAGAAATAAAGAAAGTTAAAACTATGATAAACTCTGAAATACCTGTTGAGGTAAGGTTCGATGATGTTTCTAATCTATTAGGATTACATGCAATAAAGAAAACTTTTGAAGCAGATACTGATATTTCTGAAACAAAATTTGTACTAAATTCTTTAAGATCTGGCCAAAGAGAAGAATACCCTGGAAGTATAGTTATATGTGGCGATGTTAATGCAGGTGCAGAAATAGTAGCTGGTGGAAATATAATAATATTAGGTTCATTAAGGGGAGTAGCTCATGCTGGAGCTAATGGAAACACAATGGCTATAATATCTGCAAATAATATAGATATTACTCAAATTAGAATTTCAAATTTAGTAAGAGAAGTTGTAGAAAAAGTAGAAAGATGTCCAATATGCAAAATTGAGAAAAACGAGATTATCATAGTGTAAAACAAGCTATTTCAATATGTTAAATTAATTGTTTAGTTTGAAGTGCTAATAATATTAACACTTCAAACTCTTAAATAATAAGTAGTAATAAGGTTATGATTAATATTAAATCATAACCTTTTTTATTTTTCTCTAAGAAATTAATCCCTAAATCTAGATTTTCTGCAACACTTAATAAATTTGCAATTTTTATGTATTGTTCTAATTTTTCTCTTTTTTCATTTTTAAGATAAGGTTCTAATGAATGCAATAATTTATTTCTAGGACAGTTTTGATTTTTATTAATTTGTGAAATAATATCTTTTATTTTTAAAATTGTATCAATATCTATACCTGGATCTGAATTATCTGCAGGTGGAGGGTTATTACCACCTGCAATATTATTTAGATCAATATTTTTATCTTTTAAAATTTCTGAAAATCTATTAAAAATTTCTGAAAATTCATCATTCATATTAATTATCGCCTTTGTTTAAGTCTTTTTTTATATTAGAGTTTTCCAATATTTGTTGAGCTTTATATATATTTTTTTCTAGTTCTTCTTTATCCATTTTGGAAATTGCTGCTAATAGTTTATTAATATCCATATTATTCATTAATTCAAACTCCTCCTTATATAAACATTAATATTTAATATATTTATATGATAAAAAAAATAAAAGTTGCAAATGTATTACAAAAATATAAAATTTCATACGTAAATGCACAAATAATCAATAAGTATATTTTCATTTTATAATAATATTATTTAAAGATATGAATTAAAAATGTTGAAAAAATACATTTCGACAAAAAAAGACAAAAAAGCCATAATATTACTGAAAAATTATATACAAAAAATTTGAAAAAAAGTCAAAAAAAGCCTTAAATACCTTGAAAAAGTTTACATAAGCGTGTATAATAGATAATGTACAGTGTCATAATGTAAATAATGTAAAAAAACATATATATTACGTATATTGTAATAAAAATTTTATATTAAATACATATACAAGTTCTTGAAACAAATTTCCGTAAAGACTTTAAAAGTAAAAATTCTATAAACCTTGATTTAAAAGAGATTTGTCTATTGACTACTATAAAAAAAAGAGTAAAATTATACATATAAAAATATATTAAAGTAGTAAGATTAAGATACTATGTAAAAAATTTGTTATTATGGGAGGATTTAAGATTATGCTAAAAGACAAAATTCTAGAAAAATTGTTAGCCATAATCCTAATATTTACACTAACCTTTTCAAATTTTGCATTTGTAACTAAATCATATGCTTCAAGCATAACAGAAGCTATATTTGGTACTGAATCTGATACAGGACATGAAAATGTTGAATTTGAAGCTTATTTTGAAACCGAAGAAAATAAAGAAACTTCGGTTATTAGTGATGTAAATAATGAAGATTTGGCAATTAGCATGGATTTAAATGTTCAAAAAGCAGGATATTTAAAAGACGCTAAAATTGAAATTCGTGAATCTGAAGAAGGAAAAGGATTGAATTTCAAATTTAAAGAAAAAGAAGAACAAGATGCATATGTTCAACAATTTGAGGATAACACGGTATTATTACAACAAATCAATAATTCTGAAGAAACAGTTAAAATCTCATTACCAATAGAATATAAGAATGAGCAATTTGTAAATGAAGAGAACTTTTCAAAGGATTTCTTAGTAGTATTTACTGGTATATATGTTGATGATGAAGGTGAAGAAAATCAAATTTCAAAAGAGACAACTTTAAATGTTTCTTGGAAAGATGATAGAGAAGTAAGAGTAGAAACTTCAGCTACAAAATATATAGATTTTGGAGAAGGTGTTATATTACAAACAATTTTAAAAGTTGATAATAGTACAGAGAAAAATACATTACCTGTAAAAGAGTCTCAAATTGTAATAGATGTACCAAACTTCCAGGATGTTCATCCAGATAATGTTTTTGTAGTTGCAAATAGTACATTAGCAACTAATGGTCAAAATGTTGGAGAAGTTGTTTTTGATCAAAACAATTGGAACTATGACAAGGAAAACAATAAATTAACAATAAATGTAAACAATGATAAAAAATTAGTTAAGGTTAATGAATATGAGGATGAATATTTACAAGATGCAGAAAAAGAATTAGTAGAAGAGGAAAGATATTATAATGGTTCTGGTATTGATGAATATTTAATTACATATACATACACAAATCTAGAAATACCAGAAGAAGTAGTTACTCTAAAATCAAATATTGAAGCTAAAATGATTTTATTTAATGGAAATCAAGATGAAGAAAATAATAATATAATAACAAATAATGAATCTTATGAATACACTCTAGATGGTAAAATAGGTGAGATAGTATCTTTAAATATAGAAAATAAAACTCCAGAAGTGTCAAAAGCATATACATATGTAAATTATGGAAATAGTGAAAAATATGAAACACTTCTTTTATCAGAAACAATGATAAATATTTCTTATACAGATATAATTGAAAAAATAATTGTAGAAGATATGGACAATACATATGTAGATAAAGAAGGAAATGTTCTTAATAATAATGATATTTATTATAAACAAATTTCTATATCAAAAGAAAACTTTAATCAAATTTTAGGTGAAACGGGAGAAATTAAAGTTTTAGATTTAAACAACAATTTAATTGCTACTATTAATAATGAGTCACAGGTAAATGACGATGGAAATATAGTAATTTTAATTGAGAATCAGTATTCTCAATTAAAATTTGAAATGACAAAACCTGTTGCAGTAGGAAACTTAGTAATTAGTAATGTAAAGGCTATGAAAAATGCTTCTGTAGATAAAAATGTATTTACAAATATTTCAAATATTAGTGAAAAAGTGGCTATTAAAGCAAATTATACATATGTAGAAAATGAAGTAAAAGTAGGAGAATCAACAATATCTGTAAATTTTGTGGATACAGAGACAAAAGCAACCTTAGTTATAGATAGAGATAATCTTTCAACACTTGAGGAAAACAAAAACATAGAATTAAGAATAGAATTAAACAATGCAGTAGATACATCAGATGTATATGGTCATTCAGTATTTGAAATAGAATTACCAGAATCAATAGAAAAATTTGAAGTAACAGGTTCAAGTTTACTTTATGCAGAAGGATTAACAATATCTTCTATAGATATTGTTGATAGAAAAATAATAGTTACATTAGATGGAACACAGGAAGGTATAAATTCTGGTGTTCTAACAAATGGTGCAAATATTGTATTAAATATTAATATGAAAGTTAATCTATTTACACCAGCAAAAACAGAAAAAATAACATTAAAATACACTAATGATAATGCTACTAAATATGTAAATGATGGAGTAGCTGAATTACCAATAAACTACTCTGCTCCAACAGGACTTGTAACAATTAATAGCATATCAGGTTATAATAATTTGGGTTCTAGTATAACTTCTGTAAGACAAGGCCCAAAAGAAGATTTAATTGATATATATTCAGAAGCTAAAACTGCAACAATGGAAATTATAATAATGAACAACAATGATAATACAGTTTCAAATTTATCTATATTAGGTAGAATACCATTTAAAGGAGTTAAAGATATTGCAACAGGAGAAGAATTAGGTACAACTATTGACACAAAATTAATAAATGCAATATCTAGTGATGAAAGAAATAGTCAACAATTTGCTATCTACTACTCTGATAATGGTGAAGCTACAGGAGACTTAAATGATGCTTCAAATAACTGGGTAGAAAATCCAGAGAATTTTGATAATATAAAATCTTATTTAATAGTACCAGTAGATTCTACTTATGAAATGCAAGAGGCAGAAATTTTCAGATTTACATATCAGTTTGAAATTCCTGAAAATTTACCTCATAATGAAAAAATTTATGGAACATTTTTATCATATTATACAAATAACTCTGAAGTTGCCGTAACTAATGAAGAGTCAAAACCAGATTTAGTTGGTTTAAATACAGGTGCAGGACCAGAATTAAGCTTAGATCTTTTAACAAATACAAAGTCTGCAAAAGAACAAGAGGAAATAGAAATAAATGTTATTGTTACAAATATTGGAAATGATGCAGCAGAAGATATAAATGTAGAATTTCCAATTCCACAACATACAACTTTTATTTCAGATAAATCTGAAAATGAAAATGTAGAAATTACATTAAATAATAATATATTAAAAATAAACTTATCAAGATTAGAAAAAGATGAAAAATTGGAAGTTACTATATGTCTAAAAATAAATATGATTACTTCTAGCCAAAATGAGCAAGAAGTTTATATAAAGCCAACAGCTTCACTTACTGCTAAAGATTTAGGAACAACAATAAATAAAGAAGGAGAAGAGATTAAAGTAGTTGAAGCTGAATTTGAAGTAGTTCAATATAATACATTGGATATAGAAACACAACCTGATGTATATGAGGCAGGAAATGAAATATCATTTAGAATATATGTAACTAATATTACAGATAGTGTAAAAAATAATGTAATAGTTACTGAACAATTACCAGCTGAATTTACTTTTAAATCTGCTTCAATAATAGGATATGATGATGATGGAATAACATCTAAAGAAATTGGAATTGGAATCTTTGATGAAAACACAAGAACAATTACATGGAATATAGGAAATATAGATGCAAATCGTAATGCACAGTTATATTTAACAGTAGTAGCAAATAAATTAGGTGATGATATAACAGTTGCACAAGCAAGAACTGTAGCAATGGTTAAAGCAGATGGAACAGATACATATGAATCAAATACAATAACAACGGTAATTGGTAAACCAGTGCTTACAGTTACTCAAACAACAGAAACAACAGATACTTATGTAAAAGAAGGAGAAGCAATAAATTACATATTTACTGTTAAAAATGAAGGTAAAGCAATTGCAAAACATGTAAAATTAGAAGAAAAAATACCAGATGGTATAATTATAGAAAAAATAAGTTATTCAATAAATGGAATACCAGCAACTAAAAGGATTAATTCAAATCAAGAAGTATTTGTAACAGCAAATATAAGACCAGAAGAAGAATTGATAGTAAAGGTATCTGCTGTAGCTGCAAATTTAGATGGTGTTCAAGAAAAAACAGTTACAAATTATGCCACAGTAATAGCAGATAATTTAGAAGAAATAACATCAAATTCAATAACTCATATAGTGGAACCATCATTAAAAAATAGTGTATCATCTGAATTAGGTTCTTCATCAAGTGCTAGCAGTGGTACATCATCAAGCCCAGTAAAAACTAACATTGCTAAAACATATAGAATATCTGGTACGGCTTGGGTAGATAGTAATTCAGATGGTATGAGAACTTCTGATGAACAATTATTACCTGGAATTTCAGTGAAATTAGTTAATAGTGATACTGGAGTTATTCAAAAATCTGTTACAACAGATTCTAGAGGTACATATACATTTTCTGGAGTTGAAAATGGAAATTATTTAGTAGTATTTGATTATGATACTGTAAAATATACAGTAACAACATATAAAAAAGATGGTGTTGAAGGAAGCGTAAATTCTGATGCTGTAACAACAAAATTAGAACAAGATGGTAAAACAAGAAATGGAGCTATTACAGATGTTATAAAAATTGAAAACGGAAGTATATCAGGAATTGATATAGGTTTTGTTTTAGCAGATACATTTGATTTAAAATTAGATAAATCTATTTCTCAAATAATGATTCAAACAGCAAAAGGAACTACAACTACTAAATATGATGCAAACACTAACTTTACAAAAGCAGAAATAGCAGCAAAATATTTATCAGGTGCTGTAGTATATATTGAATATACATTTACAGTATCAAACATTGGTGATGTTGCAGGATATGCTAAGAAATTAGTAGATTATATTCCTGATGGAGTTACATTTAATTCTTCATTACAATCAAATGCTAATTGGTATACAGGTTCTGATGGAAACTTGTATTCAACAGCTTTAGCAGAAAGAGAATTATCTCCTGGAGAATCTACTTCAATAAAACTCGTATTAACAAAGCAAATGACTGAAGAAAATACAGGTTTAATAAATAACTTAGCAGAAATTTATGATGATTATAATATTTATGGTATTTCAGATACTAATTCAACTCCTGCAAACAGAGCACAAGGAGAAAATGATTTAGGTCTAGCGGATATATCAATTTTAATTAAGACTGGAGAAGTATTTATAAATATTTCAGTAATAATAACATCAATATTATTAGGAAGTATAGTAATATTCATAGCATATAACAAAATTGTCTTATCAAAAAAGAAGGGAGGTGTTTAATATGAATAATGTAACTAAAAGAATTTGTATAATAATTTTAGCCATATTTATGGTATTAAGCACTGGCCTTATTTATACATCAAATGCTGCTGAAAATGAAAATTTATTTAGTGGCGAAGATAATATAATTGGAGATTATTCTAATGAATATAGCGCTTATAATTTATCTCCAATATATGCAAATTTAAGAGGAAGATTAATTATTGAGTCATCAGCAGCAAATTCTTATGATGATGGAGATTATATTCCATATAATGATTTGGTAAAATATTATGATGTTTTATGTCGTCAGCATGGTACAAAGTTACCAACTTCTGCTGAAACACAATTAAAAGGTTCAAATGGGGATAAATTAGATGTATCATTTCCTTATTTAACAATGGAAAATATAGGAGATACTCTATATAAAGAAGATAATAGAAAAGAACCTTTTGGATCAGAAATTTATACAAACTTAACATATGGATATTATGTTGGTGGAAAAGTTCATATTGCTTCACCAAAAGAAGCATATATATTATCTGAAATGGTAAACGAATTTGGAGGAGCTTTATTCTATTATGATATAGCAATAGATGAAAACGGAAACAAAATTAAATACGAAGGATCTCTAGAAAATAGTGATAGTTTTGTTATTGGAGATACAGAGATATATATAATAGATAAACAATTTGTAGTAGAATTGCCAAATGGTGATTTAGTTTATGCTGAAGCTGTAACAAATGAAAGTGGAGAAACAGTATATACCTACAAGAATGGAAACCATGCTGAAGGTTATGAATTATATGAAGGAAATTTAACTTGGAATAATCCTCAAACTGGAGAAGTACAAGAATATCCATCATTTGTATATAATCATACTGGAATAACAGAAGATAGAATAATTCCAAATGGTACAAAAGTGTATATTACAGGAAGTAATATAGTAGTAAAAAAAGATGGCGAGTATTATGAAGCAGCGAAAGAAGGAAATAATAGTTATGTACAGCTTGCTTGGTGGACTACTGTTTATGGTAGTTTAGGAAAACATGTAGATGATACACCATTTTCTCAAGAAGCAGATGCTTTTGAAGCATATATATTAAGAGCTTCTGGAGTAACAGATGTTAATGATTTAAAATATAAAACAATGACTATTGTAGATGAAAATGGTGAAGAGAAAACAGTAGAGAATGCTTTTGATTTTGAATATAACGTAGACTGGGTTACAGATGGAAAATTTGAGACACCAACTGTTTCTTGGGATGAGCGTTCACAAACTGCTTTAATAGGACCACTAGCAATAGATTATGTTGACAGCATAGTTCAATTTGGAAATAGGCCAGAAATAGAGTTAGCCGCTATCACTGGTATGGATTTATATACAGATGCTTCAGACGAACCACTAGTGTTTGGAGAAGATTGGGAATTAGTATATTTAGATGGCGAAAGAACAGATAGTAAAGATCCTGTTTATCCAAAAGCAAATGAAGAATTTTATATTAGAATATTAAATAAAGATATAATTGAAAATTCTACAAAAATTACAAATATTAAGACTTATTTTAGATATATGAATGCTGCAGGAAGCTGGCAAGAATTAAATGGTAAATATTTCAAAGCAACATGGAATCAAAAGAGTGAAAGTTACTATAAAACAGTTTCTGTAGCAGAAAATACTAATAATACAGTAAATACTGCAAATAGAGTAAGTAATACTGCTAATACAGTAAGTAATACTACTAATTCAATAGTAAGTAATAACACTACTACTAATGAAACAAAGAGAGTGCTTGATTATACTCAATATTGGCTTCAATTAGATAACTTACAAGAATTTAATTCTCAAAGTTTAGCATTAGGAATAAATGGTAGCAAGTGGTATGAATATAAAGAATTAGATAGAAAAATTGAAATAAATAGTGGAAAAATAGTTGTAGAAAAACAAATAGTTGATGAAAATGGAGAAGCTTCTAAAGACTATGATCCTAATGAATTTTTCGAATTTAAAGTTATTGTAAATGGAGCAGAAAACTCTTCAGGTGAGGAAATTTTAAAAGTAAAAGCTGGAGAATCTGCTGAATCAAAAGTTTATTATTGGCTTGGAGAAGAAGCTCCTACTTATGAAGTAACAGAAATTTCAAAAGAAGGATATACTCAATATAGTATTGAAAATGCAAATGGAAGCTTAGATAAAAATAAAACTGTTAAAGTAGTTGCTAAAAACATAGCACCTGCACCAAATGAAGCTAGAATAGAAATTATCAAGAAAATTCAAAGTGGAGAATTATCAAATGATAAATATTCTTTAGTAGGAAAAACATTCTATTTTAACTTGAATATTAATGGAACTTTTGAATATGATGGTGTTCAATATACTAATACAAGTATGACAATAAATAATATTCCAGTTGTAGCAGAAGGAAATTCTTGGACATCTAATGTTATTAAATGGAGAGGCCAAGATAATCCTACATATTCTGTAGTTGAGGTTGCACAGGAAGGTTCACAATTAATTTCAATAATACCAGATGTAGGAACTTTAGTTAAAGGTGAAACAATCAAAGTAGTTGCTATAAATGAACAAAAAATTGATAAGGGAGCAATACATATTATAAAAACTTTAGAAGGTTCAAAAGATCTTCCTAAAGAATATATTGATTCATTAGAATTTACTTTTGACATTAAAGTAGAAGGATATGAAAAAGAAACAATAACACTAAAAACTCCAACTACTAAAAATGAAAAAAATGAATGGGTATGGGAAGGATATTCTAGTGAATATGTATGGGCTTATGGAAATAATCCAACTTATGAAGTAAAAGAAGTTAATGTTCCAGAAGGAACAGAATTTGTTAGTGGTTCACCAAGTGGAATTTTAGGACAAAATGGAACAATTACAGTAGATGCATATATTACAAATAGGGTAATGGCTCCAAAAACTGGAAAAATCCAAATAACAAAAAATGTTGAAGATAAAATATTATATAATAAAGAATTTAGTTTTGCTGTTATAGTAGAAGGAACATTTAATTATAAAGGCAACTCATTTAAAAATGCAAGAGTACAAATAACACAAGATGGTTGTAAAGAACTAGCCCCAGGTGAAGGATATGATAATACACAACTTGTTACTATAAATATAGGAGAACCTACTTCTGGTGAAGTTGCTACAAACTATTGGGAATCTGATGAATTTAGCTGGTATGAAGATGCTCCAACTTATAAAGTAGAAGAAAATGTTGTTGGTGAAAATATTGCATATTCTATAGAACCATCTAGTGGAACTTTGGCAGATTATGAAAATAGTACTGATAAAACTGTAAAAGTAACAGCATGGAATAGAAGCAATATGCCAAAGGCTGGATATCTACACATTATAAAAACTTTAGAAAATGCTGATAAGATTTCAACAGATTACATTAAATCTTTAATATTTAAATTTAAAATTGAAGTAGAAGGATATGAATCAACAGTAGTTTCTTTATCACCAAAATATAATGAAGGTGAAAATACTTGGGTTTGGGAATATACATCAGATAGATATTCTTGGGCGGCAGATCAAGAGGCACCAAATTATACAATAACAGAAATTGAATTACCAGAAGGAACAGAATTTGTTAATGCAGAAGGAGATGGAACTCCTGTAGAAGGAAAACCTTCTATAACTGGACAATTAAAAGAGAGTGTTTCTCAAAATGTATTAATAACTACAGATAATAAATTTATAAATAAAGTATCTGAGCATAGTGGTTATTTAAAAATCGAGAAAAAAGCAATAAATAAATCTTTAAATGGAAAAGAATTTGAATTTGAAGTAACTTTAAAAGGTCCTTTTGAATATAATGGATATCATTATACAGAATGTACTATTCCTAATTCTGATAATCCAGATAAAATAACTGTAAAAGCTGGAGAAGAAAAAGTGATAGGACCTATTACTTGGTATGGAGAAAAAGCTCCAACTTATACAATTAAAGAAAAAGATTCAGACATCGCAAATAATGTTTCAATAGTAAATGGAAGTGGAACAATTAAAGAAGGAGGAAAAGACGATCCAACTATTGCTACTGCTACATTTACAAATGAATCAAAACTAGTTGGCGGTAGATTATCTATTACAAAGAACTTAACTAATTCTATAGGACCTGACGATCAAAAATTCTATTTTAAAGTAACTGTACAAGGATATGAACCATATATAATTGGTATTAAGAAAGGTGAAACATATATTTCTGAACTATATAAATGGTATGTTACAGATCAAGCGCCAACATATAAAGTAGAAGAAATAAATATACCAGATGGAGTAACCCTTGTTGACATAAGAAATGCAGAAGGAACATTAAAGGAAAACGAAACATCTGCAGTGGAAGTTGTAGCAGAGAATCAATATGAAGAACATAGTGGTAAATTTAATATTAAAAAAGTAGTTTTAGATGAAAAATTGATAGATGCAGCAAATCCTCAAGAGTTTAGTATGAAAGTAAAAATTCAAGGAAAATATTTTGCTGTTGGAAATGACACAGTTATTAGTGATAGTTATGAATTTACTATTAAGTTAAAAGGAGGAGAAACATTTACTTCACCTGAAATTAAATGGTGGGGAAATGAAGCTCCAACTGTAACTGTAGAAGAATACGATTTGCCACTTGGATGGCAGAATGTTGGTATATCTAACAATGGATCACCAATATCAGAAAATAGTGATTTAGAAATAGTAGTAACAAATAAACTTCCAGTTTATGTAGTTATAGATTTAACTACAAAACTTGCTGGTCAAGTTTGGGAAGATAAACCATTAGATGAAGGAAAAAATACAGAGGATTCAGTACCAAATGGTGTAATAAATGAATCTGAAAATGCTATTGCTGGTGTAGAAGTTTATGTTTATAAAGTTGTTAGCGATAATAATGGAAATATTATAGATAGAACATTAGCAACAGTATATAAAGATATTGATGGAACTGAATTATCACTTCCTATAATCACAGGAAATGATGGTACTTGGCAAGCACCAAGAGTAAAAATACCTACAGTAACTGATGAGCAAAAAGCACAAGGATGTAGAGCTTCATATGATGTAGACTTTATATATGATGGTCAAACATATGAACCAACAAAATTTTTAGCAACATCAAATGGAGATGTTTCACAATTTTTAAATGCTCAAACAGCTGAGAAAGATAAATTTGCAGGCGACTCTATGGCATTAGATTATGATAGAGATATAGTAAATAATAGAATTCAATCTGTATCTGGTAAGACAGTTATAGATGGAAATGGAGTCACAACTGGAACTGCTTCTGGAACAGATGGAGAAAATAATTTAACTTATAAGTTAGATCCTTCTACACTTGATCCAGATAAAAAAGCAATATCTAAATTAGTAACGACAAATAGTGATGGAACAGCTTTAGATTTATTTAAAACTACTGCTAGAACATCAGTTGGTGGATTGACATTCCCATTTGCACGTGATGTTGACAATTGGGGAGGTTACAGATTATATTATGAAAATACTTCACTTACTGAACTTGGAGTAGAACAGAAATACTATTATGAAGCTGTATACAATTATTGCTTACACATCAATTTAGGTTTAGTAAGAAGAACAGAAGCTGATTTAGGTTTAGCAAAAGATTTATATTCAGCTAAAGTTTCAGTAAGAGGAGAAGAATCTCTTGAAGACTTTGCAGAACGTAGATTTAATACTCTTCAAGATTTAGTTGCAGATAGAAATGGTGATGCATATACATTTGCTTTAACAAATAGTAATCAAGTTGCTGAATATAAATTAGGTTTATATAGTACAGACTATTATTATAGAGCTGAAATGTATTTAACTGATGCAAAATCAGATTTATATGATCAAGTAGTAAATATGGAAAAAACTATACCTGGTAATGCAATTTCTGAGATGGAAGTAGATTTAAAATATCAAATTAACGTATATAATGAATCAGGTTCATATATTGAAAAAATAAAATCTATAAATGATTATTATGATAGTTCTTTTGGAACACCATTAAGTGTAGAACTAAATGGAACAGAAATAAGTAATTATTATGTAGAAGAAAAAGATATAATAGGATCTGATAAAGTAACATATAACAAATTAGTAATTGACAATTTAGATATTAATTTGGAAAGCGGACAGAAAGCAGAACTTTTCGTAACATTTAGAGTTCAAAAAGAAACAATAGATGGTATAAGAGATACAATAATAAAAGGACAAAAATCTAATGTTGCAGAAATTGCAAGTTACGCAACATATAATTTAGACGGAAGTGTAGCAGGTAAGATTGATAAAGATTCTGCACCAGCAAACTTAAATATTAGAAATTATAATGAAAAATCATGGTATGAAGATGATACTGATTCTGCACCAGTATTAAAGATTGAAGTTAAAGATGCAGCTAGAGAAATTAGTGGTGTTGCTTGGGAAGATAGACCTGAAGAAGGCACATCAAATGGAAATGGAATAAAAGATGACGATGAAGCCTTAATTGGTGGATTAACAACAGAACTTATTGAGAAAGTAAATGTAGGTGGTGATATAGATTATGATTTCTTATGGCCTACAAATGAACCTTTAAATAGTTTAGGTGGAAAGTCATTAAAAGACGTAACAGGATTTGATAGCACAATTGAGACTGCTCAATCAGCAGAAGTTGGTTCTTATAAGTTTGAAGGTGTTCCTTCAGGACAATATGTTGTAAGATTCTTATATGGAAATGATAAAACACAATTAGAAGATACTATAGGAATTACAAATACTACAGTTGCTCTTAAAGAAGATGGAACCAATTATTCAGGAAACGATAAAATATTAACAGCAAATTATGACAATGATATGGAAGGTAAGACACCTGCTGTTTATAATGGTCAAGACTATAAATCTACAATTTATCAATCTGGATTTACAAATACAGATGACAATGGATATTTAAATAATAAATTCCATGATTTAAGTAATGAAGATTTAGAAAATACGAGAGTTTCTGATGTAAGAGATAGTGAAGCAAGAAGACTTGAAATGATAGCAAATTCAGAAACAATTACAAATTCAGTAGCGAATATATTGGCTACTGCAAATGATAAAAATGCTGATCATACAGAGTTATTTAGAAACTTCTATATGTATGCTGATACTGCAGTATTGAATTTAACACCTGAAAATGCAAATAGAATTGTAACAAGTGCTATTAATATAGATTGTGGTTTAATAGAAAGACCAGAAAATAAAATAGTACTAGATAAAGAGATTAGCTCAATAAAATTAACAACAAATGATCAAAGAGTAATCTTTAATGCAATGTATGATATAAATTATAATTTAACTAATAATCCAAAAAATAAGGTTGTAATTGATAAAATTGGAGAAGAATATTTAGTAGCAGATATAACATTAAATAACTCTTCAGTAGGAACTGATGTAATGCAAGCTTTAGACAAATATGAAAATAAATTACCATATGAAGAAAACGAAGGAAGAGAAAACTTTAAGTTTATAAATGTTGATGATACAATACTTCAAGGTACAACAATTGAAATTAATTATGCAATTACAGCACTTAATGTTGGTGATGTTGATTACACAAGTGAGACATTAGAAAATTTAAAAACAAATGAAAAAACAATAAAACAACAAATATTAGAATTTGCTAATGAAGTAAAATTAAATTCAGCAAATACAAAAGGAAATATAGAAATAGGTAAATATTTAGGAAGATCATATTATACAGGAAATCATGACAATGATACAGTTGTTACAACAAGAGTTCGTCAAATTATTGACTATGTAGATAACAATGCAGTATATAGTACAGAATTTAATGTAGATAAAGATCATGGATGGAGAAACACAACTGCTTCTGAATTATCAGGAAGTGGATATGAATCTCAAAGATTGTTGGATAGAAAAGTTCTTTCAGAATATAAATTAGAAGATTCAAAAGGAGTTCTATACATGACAGATCAGAAAAATAGTTTAATTTTAAGTATAGATTCTTTAGATGATGGTTCACAAAATGCTGGATTTGAAACAAAACTTGTACCATATTTAGCAGATAGTAATAGTTATAAATCACAAATTGGATTAACAGTAACAAAAACAGTTTCTGCCCAAGATGATGCTAATGACTTAACATATGATAATCTTGCAGAGATTGTTAAATATGAAAATTCAGTTGGTAGAAAAGATGCGCTTTCAATTCCAGGTAATGCTAATCCAAAACTTGGAGAGTTTGACACATCATTAAATGAACCAGATTCAAGTGCAACAGAACTTGTAACATTTATACCACCAACTGGTATTGAAGTAAATAATGCTTTAACATTACAAATTTTAATAATTGTACTAATTGCCTTAGTAATGGTTTCAGTAGGAATTGTAATTATCAAGAAAAAGGTTTTATAGTATAGAAAAAATGGAGAAACTTAAAGTTTCTCCATTTTTTTGTAGAATTTATTTACAGATAATATAAAGTTTTATCAAAATTATAAATTTAAGGCCTTTTTCGTAGAAATACTTGTCTTTTTAGAATAAATGTAATAAAATAAATAAAAATTATCACAATTTGTAAATAACTTTTTATATATAAATGCTTAATCTGACAAAAAAATTAAAAATGTTATGATTAAATATTGGTATATAAAAAGTGGGGGTGGTTAAGGATGTTTCAAAATGTTGCGGATATGGACAATCATAATGAAGAAGTACAAGATAAATCTAGTGATGTGATTTATAGATTAAAAGAAATTTTTAAATATCAAAATATAATTATTTATTTTTTAACTTTTTTAATGTCTATGTTGTCAATAAAAGGTGAATTAACACCATTTGGACTAGCTATGGTGGCAGCTTGTGTTGGAGAAACAGTACCAATAGTAGGTGTTTTTACAATGGCTATTATTGGAACTTGTATTGGTAGTGGACTTGCTGGTTTAGAAAATTTTATGGCAATATCAATAATTTATTTTATTCTAGTATTACTTTTTAAAGCTAAAGTTGCTGTAGAAGAAAGAAATGAAATAATAAAAACAGGTGGTAAATTATTTTGTGCATCACTTATAACATCTGTAATAAAGAGTATTATGGGAGTATTCTTAATTTATGATGTTTTTATGGGAATTATTGCTTCTGCAATTTTATATGTCTTTTATAAGATTTTTGTAAATGGATTAAATTTCATAAAAGAATTTAGTATAAAGAAAGCTTTTACAATTGAAGAATTAATTGCAGGTGCTCTTATTATAGCATTAGCTAGCTTACCATTTAGTAATATTAATATTTTTTCTTTAAATTTAAGTAATGTAATAATAATATTTATGATAATGGTTTTAGGTTGGAAAAATGGAATGCTTGTAGGTGCTGTTTCAGGAATTGCTATTGGACTTGGAATTAGTTTTGTTGATGGCGCAAGCTTTATACAAATTTCAATGTTTGCAATTTCAGGAATCTTGTCAGGAGCTTTAAATAGATTTGGAAAAATAGGTGTTATTATAGGCTTTTTATTAGGAAATGCAATTCTTACATATTGGGTAAGAGGTGCATCTACAATGGTGATTTATTTTAGAGAAATATTTATAGCATCAATAGGATTGCTATTAGTTCCATCAAAAGTAAAACTAGAAGTAGAAGATTTACTTGGAAAAGATAAATTGCTTGATGATGCTGGAGATAGAAGATTAAATGGAGCTAGTAATGAAGATGTATCAGAAAAATTAAAGACTATTTCAGATATGTTTAATGAATTAACTACTCCTACTGATAAAGACGAATTATTAGAAAGAGAAAATATGATTCAAGACTTTCTAGATAATTTGGAAGAAGTTAAATTTAATATATTTTATGATGAAATATCAAATGAAGATACTGGTATTGCAAGAGATATATGTATGAAGTTAAAACAAAATGATATTATTGTTGATAAAGACTTAATTGAAATTTTGAAAGAGCATAATAATTATGTTGTAATACAAGATGAAAATATAAAAAATGACTTACAAGAAATTGTAAAAATTGCGAATAGAACATTAAAGATTACACAGATAAACAAAGCAAAAGAGCAAGAAAGAAAAAATAGCATGCAAGCTATAAGTGAAAGTTTAAAAAGTGCAACTAAAGTAATTGATAAATGTGCTCAAGAGATAAAAGATAATAAAGGAAGTAAATTTGCTAGAAAGCAACAAGAAATACAGGCATTATTAAAGAGTAAAGACATAGATATTGAATCTTGTAGCATGAAGAAACTTAAAAATGAAAAATATATTATAGAATTAAAACTTGATTATGCAGATTTAGCTTTAAGAGAAAAAGATGTAATATCTAGTATAGGAGATATTATTTCAAAGAGTATGGGAACAAAAATAGTTCTTCAAAGAGAACGTGAAGATGAAGAAAATAAGGAATATTATCAAGTATATTCAAGTGAAGATAAATTTGTTCTTCAAGTTGGTAGTTCAAAAATAACTAAAGACAACAGTGAAGTTTCAGGTGATTGCAGTCTCCAAATAAAATTAGCTGATGGTAAATATTTATTAGCAATTGCGGATGGAATGGGGACAGGTAAAAAGGCTAGAGAATGTAGTAAGATAACATTAAGGTTAATGAAGCAAATGTTATCTGCTGGATTTAATAAAGAAGAATCAATATCAATGATAAATTCTAGAATTAATTTATTGGGAACGACTGATAGATATTCAAGTTTAGATGCTTCAATTTTGGATTTATATGCTGGAAAGATAGAAATTCTAAAAAATGGAGCTTGTAACACTTATATAAAAAATTATAATACTATTAAAGAAATTAAATCTCATAATTTACCTGTAGGAATTGTTAATAATGTAGAATTGCAATTAGAAACAATTGATATAAAAGATGGTGATATTATTGTTATGTACACAGATGGAGTTTTAGAATCTAAGGATAATACTAAAAGAGAATGGCTTAAAGAATTTTTAAGTAACATTAATACGAATAATGTTCAAAAGATTGCTGATTTAATAATTGCAGAAGCTGTAGATAATAATTATGGCGCTGTAAAAGATGATATGACAGTTATAGTTAGCAAAATAGTAAAAAGAAAATAAATAAAAAGAAGTAGGTTTCATAAATGAAATCTACTTTTTTATTTTTTAAGAATTTATTATTTAATCAAGGTCATTAACTAATATTTTACAAATGTTTTCAGTAGCATTTGGTTTAGCTAATAATTTTGTATTTTCTCTCATCATTTGTATAGATTCAGGAGACCTTGAGATTGTTTTTAAGCTTCTAGCAATACTATCATCTTTTTTTATCCAATATGCAACTTTATTATTGACTAAGAATTCGGCATTTTCTTCTTCTTGACCAGGTATAGGATTCATAATAATGATAGGCAAGTTTGATACTAAGCTTTCTGTTATAGTAAGTCCACCGGCTTTAGTTATAACGACATCTGCAATATGCATTAATTCTGGTACTTTATTTGTATATTCTAAAATTTTAATACGATCGCTGGAATTTGTATTTTCTACAAGTTCTTTAAATTTTGCATTCATTTTTTTATTTTTACCAGAAATTGCTATAACTTGTAAATCTTTAAATAATCTAATTAATACTTTTAATGTCATATAGGTATTGTTTCTACCTAATCCGTATTCTCCACCAGCAAAGAATAAAACTGTTTTTTTATCTGGAGATAATTCTAATTCTTCACAAATTTTTTCTTTATTAAAATTATCTAGAAATCTTTCTGAAACAGGTATTCCTGTAACAAAAATTTTTTGATCAAATACGCCTTCTTCAATCATATCTTTTTTCATCTGTTCATTTGCAACGAAGAAATAATCCACATATTGATATGAAACAAGCCATTGTGCATGAATATGGTAATCAGTTAGAATTGTTGCTATTTTACAATCAATTTTATTTCTCTTTTTTAATATAGCACACATTTGTGTAGCAAATGGATGTGTAGATACAATTAAGTCTGGGTTATATTCCTGGAGAAGCTGGTTTAGCTTATGAGACATTAATCTATTTGTAGTAGTACTTATGTATGAAAGTGCACCATTTTGTGAATTTTTATAAACGTGTTTCCATGCCCAAGGAGCTTTTTTGGCTAATTCTTTGTATGCTTCTGTTGATACTTTGTTTATATATTTATTTATATATTCTATACAATCAACAATTTCTACTTGTATATTATATTTATATTTTTCTTCTATATATGATTCAATTGTTTTAGCTGCAGAAAGATGTCCACCTCCATATGAACCATATAATATAAGTATTTTTTTCATGTTCTATCCCCTTAAACAACTAATTGAAATTTTTAAAAAATTATATCACTCTTTTCTAAAAATAACAACAAATTAAAAAAGAATAAATATTTAAAAAATGGAAATGATAAGAAAAAAATGGAAAAGGAGAAATTTATGGATAATAATCTTAATAAAAGAATATTGATTGGTGCTGTTATAATTTTATTTATTCTTATAATGGTTACAGGATATTATGCATTTAGCTTGAGAGAAAAATATAATAATTTAAATAATAATAATTATACAGAGGCTTTTAGTAATTTGGTAAATTATGTAAATAATGTTGAAAATTATTTAGCAAATTACTAAAAGCCTCTGTATAATTATTATTATTTAAATAATAATAATTATACAGAGG